>CAIKXH010000089.1 GCA_903831335.1 Candidatus Uhrbacteria bacterium
CAGCCTTTTCTTCAATGGTTGGATAAAGAGGTTTTCCGCCAAATGTTTGCATGACGTTTCCAACAATTCCTTGCACTCCGCCGTGCGTACGTTCTGAACCGAATAATTCTGTTGCTTCTTTTTTCTTCATGAGCACACGCTTCAATTCTAAAAGCGCTTGCGACAACATGTCTGCCGTAATGGTGATGGATTTTTTGGTGGTTCCTTTTGTGGCGAATGTATCTTTGTCATACGCCTCAAGAGAGATCCACGTATCTGCGAAAACAGAAATCAATTCTAAGACGCTCGCGTGATCAATATTTGTTTCTGCGGGTATGAGTTGTTTAATATTCTGAATGGCCTTCTGAAATTCTGCGTAATGATTCTTGATAACTTTTGGATTAATGGTGTAGCCCTTTGTGATGTGCTGACGCAAAGTCTTTGTTGCCCATTGGCGAAATTCAATTGCTTTTTTAGAATTCGTTCTATAACCGACAGCCAAAACAATATCAAGATTGTAAAACTGTACTTGATACGTTTTTCCATCTTCGGCAGTATGTGCAAATTTTGCACATACTGAACGTTTATCTAATTCCTTGTCCTTTAAAATGTTGCGAATATGCTTTGTGACAACAGAACGTTCTGCATCAAAAACACCAGCTATTTGTTGCTGCGTTAACCAAATCGTTTCTTTTTTACTGTCTGCTTTAAACTCAATCGCGCCGTCCTTTGCCTGGTAAATCACCAGGTCTTTTTTGTTTTTTGTATTTTTCATATTAGGCGCATTTTCTCTTATCTGTCTGACGTGAACAAGCGAACTGTGGATAAGAAATGTGAACGCGAGATCCTTCGACTAAACCTGAAACGGTCGCTCAGGATGACAATTTAACGTGAGATTGTCGAAGGGCTCAGGATGACAATGTGAAACAAGTCATTCCATTGACACCCGCCTCTTCTCATGTACACTCAAATCGTCAGGAGAATCCTGGCCAAGAGCTCTTTACCAACCATTTACTTCGCTGCGGCATGTGCTTACGCGAACCATTGGGTTGGACGAGGGTGATGGAGGATGTGCGATGGAAAATGCAACCGGAAATAATCGTGTGGACATGAGATTGTTTCAGAGTCTCATCGAACGGATGAATGCGAAACGGAGCAACATCTCGGAAGAGCAAACGCGACGTTTTGCGAAATACCCGAGCGGATCTGTTTCTGATCTGTGTGTGAGTGTGAGACGTGTGCCGAATGCATGCGGTCGCACCGTAGCGAGCGCTGAGCGTTTGCCGATCACGGATCTGATGGCGACACCGAATGGCGAACCGTGCATTCTGACGGTCATGAACAGCATGCACACCGTGACGTGCGGTGATGTTGTCTACATGTTGTTGCCAGACAAGAAAGGAAAAGAGACAAAGACCATGCGGGTGGACCTGCTCGGGTTCGCTGCTGACGGAAAACCGATCACGCGCGTGTACGGTGTGTGCGACGAACCGTTTGCGATTCCGCCGTTCTACATCTTTCACGGAGACAAAGGTCTCTACAAAAACGAAACGGGTTTTCATGGAGCGACTGTGCTCAAAGATGGAGACCTGGTCTACTGCGTTGATGATGGAGAGCAATCCTTTTTGTATCGCAACGAAAAAATCGTTGCGCAACGCGAAGGAGTTGTTTCGACAGCTCTTCCGATTCAGTTCTGTGAACTGCACGAGAATCGATTCGTCTGTCTTGTGCAAAAAGAAGAAAGCGGAGCGCCTCCGTATCGTCTCACAACATTCACAGAACCAAACCAAGTGTTTGGACGCGAATACGTGGACATTCGGATGACAAATACAGGACTCCTTGCGATCACCCACGACTGTTTTGTGGATGACCCTTTCGCAACAGACGGAGAAACGTTTTTCACTCCTCAAAGCAGCAATCCATTTGGAAACAATCCGTACCTTGCAGACCTGAAGAAACTTCCCGATGGACGCATTGCGTACATCGGAGAATCCACACGCGATCATCTGCGATGCATCGTGGTCGACAAGAAAGAACAACCGGGATTCGATCTCGTGAGCGGGTTGTTCGAGCGTAACGGCGTCTGGATGTACTACGGGATCATCGGATACCATTTGTACTCCATGGAAATTCCACCTCTGTGAACGATTCAATCGTTCATTTTTTTTATGCGAAAAAAAACGCGGGGATGGTCACGACCATCCCCTGCGTTCTGTTCCGTTCTGTTTCTTAAACGGAAGATTGCTTCGTCGTCGAAGACTCCTCCTCGCAATGACAACTAGATAACACGGATAAAAAATCGTTTTCCTTTTTGGATCAATGGTTTTTTGGATGGATCGATAACCAATTCATAATCCGCCACAACAACTTCATCCACTTTCACTCCTCCACCATCAATCAATCGACGTGCTTCACTTTTGGATGGCGCGAGTTTTGTTTCTACGAGAACATCGATGATGGACATTGCGCTTGCGAGTTTTACTTCTTCGATATTTTCTGGAATCGCGTGCTCTTGAAAAAGTTTGTTGAATCGATCAACCGCTGCGTCACCCATCGCTCTGTCGAAAAACGTTGCAACCACTTCTGCCGCAAGTTTCACTTTATAGTCGCGTGGATTTACTCCGTCCCCCATCGCAATTTTCATTTCTTTGATTTCTCCATTTGGAAGATCTGTGAGAATTTCAAATCCTGGAATAATCATGCCATCAGTCCAACTCATGACTTTGCCGAACATATCATCTGGCGTGTCGGAAAGCGTGATCATATTCCCTTCACTCTTTCCCATCTTCTTTCCTGTTGGATCAACAAGCAACTTCGAGGTGATGACGAACTTTTCTTTTCCTTTGAGTGCTTTCATCAAATCACGCCCCGCAAGCATATTGAACGTCTGATCGTTTCCTCCGATCTCTCCGTCGACATTCATGGCGACCGAGTCGTAAGCCTGCATGAGCGGATATAAAAACTCGTGCAAATGAATAGGTTTTCCCTCTTCAAGACGCTTTTCGAACATGTCGCGCTCCATAAACTGTTGGACAGTAAAGTTCGATGCAAGTTCTGTTGTGTCTCTAAGCGTTAACTTATCGAGCCACTCACTGTTATATTTGAGTTCTGCAGCATTTTCTCCTTCGAACGAAATAATTTTGCTTGCTTGCGCTTTATACTTCGATGCATTTTCGAGAACTTGCTCACGAGTCAACCGAACCCGTGTCGCTGACTTATCAGTCGGATCTCCGATCATTCCTGTGAAATCTCCGACAAGCAAAATCAATTTGTGTCCGAGTTTTTGAAACTCAGCCATTTTGCGAAGAGGAATCGCATGACCCAAATGCAAATCTGGTCCTGTTGGATCGATTCCCAAATAAAGCGTGAGTTGCTTTCCGTCTTTGAGTCGTGATTCAATAAAATCAAACGACGGGTAGATATTTTCTACACCGCGTGTAAGCAAGGTATTGATAGCTGTTTCATCTGTATTGATGTTCATATAATAGTGTCATTGCGAGGAGTCAGACGACGAAGCAATCTTTGTATGTCACCCGATACGTGCGAAAAGATTGCTTCGCTCCGCTCGCAATGACAAGATTAATTTAAACTGTTTCCTTTATCAGCGCAACCAATTCATCCCGTTTCTGTTCCATAAGTTCTTTGCTCGAAGCTTCCACAATCAAGCGCAAGAGTGGCTCTGTATTTGATGGCCTCACAATAAACCACCAATCTTTCGCAAATTCACAGCGAATCCCATCCAATCTGTTCACTTTCGTCGCGCCCGCTGCATATTGTTCGAGCTTGTCGAGAACCTGTTGTTTCTCATGCACCTCAATATTTACCTCACCGCTGTTTGTGTATGCCCGATATGGTCGGACCATGTCAGCAAATGTTTGCCCAGACTTTTTCCAGATCGATAAAATGCGAACAATCGCGTGATCTACTGCCTCAAGTCCGTGTGATTCTTGGAAATAAAAATGGCTTGAAACTTCTCCACCAAGCACAGCGCCTTGCGTTTGGAATGCTTCGACAACGAACTTGCGACCGATTCGACACTCAAGCGGAACGCCGCCATTTTCTGTCACAGCATCGAACGTGGTCCAACTTTGGTTTGGAGAAACAACAATCTTTGAGCCAGGTTTCTTTGAGAGAACATCTTTTGCAAACAATGCGAGTGTAAGATCTCCGCGCAAGCTGATTCCTTCGTTGTCGATAAATCCAACACGATCCGCGTCTCCATCAAGCGCAATTCCAAAATCTGCACGTTCTCGAATCACAGCCGCTTTCACATCTGCGAGTGTTTCTTCTTTTGCCGGATTCGCTTCATGATTTGGAAAATGTGCATCTGGTTCAGGATAAAGTTCTACAACATCAATATTCAATCGCTTACAAAGTTCACGAACAGACATCGCTCCCATTCCATTTCCATAATCAATGACCAGTTTCGTTCCAGAAAAATCAGGAAGATCATCAACACCAACACACATGTCAAGATAGTCTGACAAAACATCCTGCTGCGTCACACTTCCCTTTGTCACCTTTGTCACCTCTGCCACCTTTGTCACCTCTTCCAAAATTTCTAATCCTGAAATCGGGAGCCCGCTTCCGAGGGCCATTTTTATTCCGTTAAATTCTGGCGGGTTGTGAGAAGCCGTTACCATGAGTCCGGCGTCGATATGTGATTGGCTTGAAACAGCAAAGTTAAACATGGACGTACTACAAAGTCCGATGTCGATCACGTTTGCACCCGTTGAGACGATTCCCTCGATTGCCGCACGTTCGAGTTCCGGACTGGTTTCGCGCATATCACGCCCGACAACTACGGTTTTTGCCCCTGTTTTTGACACAAGCGCAACACCAACCGCTCGAGCAATCTCGACAGTCACTTCATCGAGCAATCCGCGAATATCATAGGCACGAAAGATGTGTTTTGGAATCTCCATATTTTTTGACGAATCAGTGATTTTTACGTAGAATTTATCTGTCATTTCGACTGAAGGCCCCAGTTTATCTCAGGGCCGAAACGGAGAAATCTCCCGCGCCTTGCTCTGTCATTTCGACCGACGAGTCATCGAGGAGCGGAGAAATCTCATGTTAACACACGAGATCTCTCGACTAGACCAACAACGGTCGTTCGAGATGACACAAAAGATCCATAAACTCTTTAATTATCAACTTGAGATCCCTCGGCTGCGTCACAATGAACAACAGTGTGACTCCGCTCGGGATGACAAGAAACTAACCTTCACTCATATGTCCCTCCTTTGGATTCTCATCGGCGTTCTCATTGTTTTAGGACTTTGGCTTATTCTATCATATAACGGACTCATCTCTCTTCGGAATCGTTCTGATGAGGCTTGGTCTGACATTGAGGTGCAAATGAAGCGCCGATATGATTTGATTCCAAATTTGATCAATACAGTTAAAGGATACGCTACGCATGAAGCGAGTGTCTTTGAACAAGTCACAAAAGCGCGTGCATCTGCAATGGGAGCACAAACCCTTGAAGAACATGCGCAAGCAGAAGGAATGCTTACAAACACCCTCAAGTCTTTGTTTGCTGTTTCAGAAAATTATCCAGCCCTTCAAGCTTCACAAAACTTCCTTGAATTGCAACACGAACTCCGTGATGCAGAAGACAAAATTCAAGCCGCTCGCAGATTCTATAACGGAAATGTACGCGTATATAACACAAGCCTCCAATCCTTCCCCGTAAACATGATGGCAAAATCCTTTGCCTTCACAGCAAAAGAATTTTTCAACATGCCAGAAAATGAAAAGGTTGTACCAGAAGTGAAGTTTTAATTTCCCAATGTCATCCTGAGGGAGTTCGACGACCGAAGGATCTCGCGCTTATAAACAAGTTTTTAAACATGAGATCCTTCACTGCGTTCAGGATGACACAAATACAATATGATCTACGAACAAATCTCTTCAAATAAAAAAATGACCTGGTTTCTAATCTCGCTCTTTTCGATCGTGATTGTGTTACTGGGTTGGGCGTTTGGTGCCTGGATGGGAGATTCGTTCTCTGGAATTTTTCTTGCAACGATTGTTTCTGTTGTCATGACACTTATCGGATTTTATAAAGGTGATTCTGTTGCGCTTACAACTTCTGGAGCGAAGATGATTGAAAAATCTGATAGTCCAGAGCTGTATCGTCTTGTAGAAAATCTCTCGATCGCTGCAGGACTCCCAACGCCAAAAATTTACATCATGCAAGATTCCGCCATGAATGCATTTGCAACAGGGCGTGATCCAGAACATGCATCGATCGCTGTTACAACAGGACTCTTGCAAGCACTCGATAAACAAGAACTAGAGGGAGTGCTCGCACATGAACTTTCACACATCGGAAATTATGACATCCGCGTCATGACGATTGTCGTCGTACTCGTTGGTGTTATTTTGTTGTTATCTGATTGGATGACAAGATCCTTCTTCTTCGGTCGCGGAAATCGTGACAATGACAACAATTCGAATGCAGGCATCATGCTCGTGATCGGAATCATCCTTGCGATCTTATCGCCGATTTTTGCCGAGCTCATCAAACTCGCCATCTCTCGCCAACGAGAATATCTCGCTGATGCGTCCGCTGGTCTTCTCACGCGCTATCCTCAAGGTCTGATCGGAGCGCTCGAAAAAATTGCTTCACAAGATCAACCCATGTCTCGCGCAAACCACGCAACCGCCCACCTCTTCCTCGCAAACCCATTTGACCCACACGTCACAAAAAAGTTTGAACAAATGTTCTCCACACACCCACCGATTGAAGAACGGATCGCGAGATTGAAACAGGCCGGGCTGTAATGTATTCATGATAATCCGCGGGCGGGTCTCGACCCGTCCCTACAGGCGCGTTCATTTCCCCTTTTGTCATTTGGTGCTTTCTCTTTGGAATTTCTTTTACCTTTATGGATATCATTGAAAAATTTTCCTCGAATTTGAAAACAGTGCTTACACGAGCGCTTTGTCTTGCGGTTGAAACGAATGATGAAATGATCATGCCAAAACATTTGCTTTGGGCGCTTGGAACACAAAAAGGATGCATTGCCGCAGAGCTTTTGAAAAAAGCAGGAGTGAAAACAACAGAATTGAAAAAACTGGTCGGAGAAAAAAGAACCCCTGTGGATGTTGCGATTCTGACCGAAGGGGTTGTGTTGCACTTATCCGATGAAGCAAAACGTGTAGTTGAAAAAGCGGTCCTCACCGCAAATATTTATGGCCACCGCTACATTGGCACAGAACATTTGCTCACCGGACTCTTGCAAATTGAATTCCCTGCCCTGCTTTCTTTTTTTTCTGAGCAAAAAACAGATCTCAAATTCTTGCGCGAACAAATCGCCATTGTGTTGAAAAACACTTCAAGATTCCCAGAAATGACAGAGTCGATCAAACTGGATGAAGCTGTGGAACTCATGGGAGGCATTTCAGAAAACGAACAACAAAATGAACCGCAAGTGCAAAAACTTCAGGCGCTCACCTTTTTCTCTCGGGAACTCACTTCTCCAGAAATGCAAAAGAAGATTGATCCCGTTATCGGTCGCGAATCAGAAATCGAACGCGTCATGGAAATTCTGTGTCGCCGCACAAAAAACAATCCTCTTCTTGTTGGAGAACCTGGTGTTGGAAAGACGGCCGTTGTTGAAGGTCTTGCGAAAAATATTTTCGAAGGATCTGTTCCTCCCCTTTTACAAAACAAACGCATCTTTGCACTTGATCTCGCCCTTCTTGTTGCGGGCACCATGTACCGTGGAGAGTTCGAAGGACGCCTCAGACAAATTATCGACGAAGCCAGTAAATCTGACGATGTGATTTTGTTTATCGATGAACTGCACTCCATTGTCGGCGCAGGCGCAGCCTCTGGATCCATGGATGCAGCGAATATTTTAAAACCTGCTCTTGCCCGTGGTGAAATTCACTGTATTGGGGCAACCACACACGCAGAATTTAAAAAACATATTGAATCAGACAGCGCCCTTGAGCGACGTTTCCAATCTGTAAATGTCGAAGAGCCGAGCGTAGAGGCTGCGATTGAAATCTTGCAAGGCATCGCTCCTCATTACGAAACATTTCACGGAGTTCGCATCGCCCCAGAAGCGATCGAACACGCCGTAAAATTATCCACACGTTATTTAACCGATCGCCGCTTGCCAGACAAAGCTATCGATCTCCTCGATGAAGCTTCCGCAGCCGCAAGGATTCGCACCACAGAACTTCGCCCCCTTGAAAAACGCAAAGCCATTGAACGACAAATTGAACTTCTTTCAAATGACAAACGTCAGGCCGTCATTGAAGAACGCTTCCTCGACGCTGTGCATCTCAAAGCAACAGAGGATTTATTAAAACAAGAATTGGAAAACCACACCTTTGCCACAACAGAAACATCCTCGCTCGTCATTAATGGCGAAGACGTCGCGCGTGTGATCTCACGCATGATGCACATTCCCCTTTCGGATCTCCTCGCAAAGGACCAATCCTCTTTTGTCGATATTGAAACAAGGCTTTCTTCACACGTATTTGGACAACCAACGATTGTTTCCCGTGTCGCAAACGCCCTCAAGCGCGCAAAAACTGGAGTTGCCCATCCATCACGTCCGCTTGCCTCATTCTTATTCCTTGGCCCATCTGGCGTTGGAAAAACAGAATTAGCAAAAGCGATCGCCCAACAATTCTTTTCATCGTCGAAGCATCTTATCCGCCTCGACATGTCCGAATACTCAGAAGGATTCACGATGTCAAAATTGATCGGCGCACCGGCCGGATATATCGGTTACAAAGAAACAGCGAATCTTACAGATCGCGTAAAACAAAAACCGTACGCTGTTGTTTTGTTTGATGAGATCGAGAAAGCACATAAAGATGTGCAAAATTTGTTGTTGCAAATTTTAGAAGAAGGAGAACTCGCCGATGCCACAGGAAAAATGGTAAACTTTAGGAACACGATTGTGGTTCTTACCTCAAACGTTGGACTCGAACGTTTTGAATCCGGCGGTATTGGTTTTTCGGAAAAGGCGGAAGGAGCGGAGAGGGCAGAAATGTCGAAAGACATCGAACAAGAACTGAGAGAACGTTTTCGACCAGAACTCTTGAACCGCATTGATCACACATGTGTATTTGATCCACTCTCCCCTACAGTACTTTCGGAAATTTTCGACAAGCAACTGAAAGAACTCGTTTCTCGAATGCAAGATCAAGGAATTGAATTATCGATTGAAGACCTTGTCACAGAACATCTTGTAAAAAAGATCGACATGAAGTCTGGCGCCCGCTCGGTTCGCCAACTCATTCAATCAGAAATAGAATCCATTTTGGCAGAACGATTGCTTAAGGCAGATAAAGCAAAGAAACTCAAAATCACGCTCGATAAAAAATCCAGCAAAACTGGATCCGGCTCCGCAGGACAACTCACGATCCGTAAAACACGTTAAGTATGGCGACCCCTGCTCAATCAAATATCCCGCCAAAAGAAACCGCCATGCAAAAAGGCGGGCGAGGTGTTGAGACTGCAGGAAAAGCAGTTCAAAGAACAGGACAAGGCGTAGAGGCAACAGGAAAAGGAATGGAGGCGGGTGGCAAAGGCATGGAAGTAACAGGAAAAGGAATGCAAGCCGGCGGTAAAGCTATCGGAGCGGGCGGAGACACTGCCATGAAAGGCGGACAAGCCATGACAAGAGCTGGGGTTGCCCTTTCAAGCACTGGTCTTGGAGCGATTGCCGGAGTTCCTCTTGCTGCCATCGGCGCTGTCACAACTGGAGCTGGGGCGGTCGGAAAAGGTGCGGGAAAAGCAACGGAGGGTGCAGGAAAAGGAACACAGGCCGCAGGAAAAGGTATGCAGCAAGCCGGAAAAGGGGTGCAGAGAACTGGACAAGGGATGCAGCAAGCCGGAAAAGGTATGCGGACCGGAGGGCGCGCGATGCAAAATGCAGATACGCTTGCGAATCGCAAAAGTCAGTTTGCACAAAGCAAAGTCCCAAAAAATCTGATGAGACAAATCAAACCACCTTCTCCCATGCGGCAAATTCCAGGAGGAGGCGGGATAAGTCCTCCACCAATGCAAAATGAAGCGGCAAGAAAAGCTATGCTGCAATCAAACATGATGCAGGCGCAAAAAAATCCACTCAGACAAATGCCATCGAAAGCGGCAAACGACGATCAAGAACAACAAGATGAAGAAGGACAAGAGGAAGAACAAAAACCATCTTTTCGATCCGCAATGCAAATGAAAGGAATCATTGCGCAGAACTTGGGTGCTCAAATGGAAGAAGAAACACAAACAGCTGCACAAGGCCAGGCACAAGTTGCCGCACAGCAAGCAGCAAAAAAAATGGCACCAAAAGCAGTACCCTACTTCATAAATATCATCAGTGATGTGGTGGGTGGAGGAACGGGTGGAGTTGGTTATCTTGTCACGATTTTTCCAAAGCTTGCCGTATTACTCTGGTGGAATGCACAAATGTTCCTTGGAATCTATCTTTTCAAAAGAAAAAGCAAATTGATTCCCCCACTTGATTGGGAACCGATTCGCATCATGGTCTCCATTGATCCAAAAGCACTTCTCTTCCAGTTTGGAGTCCTTCTCATGGATGTCGTTCTCTTGGCTATCGTGGCTATTATTGTGGGTCTTATCGCCATAATCATTTATCTGCTCACACATCCATGTGATGCCCTTACCTATATAGGACCAAGTTGGACAAGCTGGGTTACAAACGCTGTTTGTGGCGCTGTAAACTAAAAACTCTATGCAAGAACAAACGAAGCGTATCCTCTCCATTATTCTTTTCATCGGATCGGCTGTTGCTATTGGTCTGGTTCTCTATACAGTCTTTTTTGCTGAAGAAAAAACAGATAAGACCCCGGGGGCAATAACCCCAACAGAAGAACAAACAGGAGGTGCGCTTGTTCCTTCCAAAGAAGGAACACTCGGAGGTGTTGGAATTCCTGCAACAACAGAAGGAGGTCTTCTTCCTCAAGCATCCGCTATTGCTGTTGGCGGACTCACACTCACCACAGCTCTTACAACCGGACCTGTTCAAAACACCACATTAAGTGCAAATGGAAAGGGAATAAATTTTTACAACAATGAAGACGGACGCTTTTATTCCATAGACAAAGACGGCAACATCGTAAAACTCTCCAGTCAAACTTTTCCAGATGTAAAAACAGTTGCCTGGAATGGAAGTTCAGAAAAAGCTGTTCTCACATTTCCGGATGACTCAAAAATCGTCTACGATTTTCAAAACCAAACACAAGTGACTCTTCCAAAACACTGGGATGACGTCAATTTCTCTCCAACCTCAAATCAATTGATTGCAAAAAGTCTTGCACTTGATCCAAACAATCGCTGGCTTGTTGTTTCTTCAGATAATGGTTCAAATGTTGTTCCTATTGAAGCTCTTGGAAATAATGCAAATAAAGTCGATATTAGTTGGTCTCCAAATGACCAAGTCATTGCATTTGCAGATACAGCTTCTTTAACAGGCGGTGAAACCACTTCAAGTTTTGATTCAAAAATTATTTACCCTGTCGGAAAAAATCAAGAAAATTTCAAAGGACTTCTTGTCGAAGGTTTTGGATTCAAACCCTCTTGGTCACCAAGCGGAAAAACGATTCTTTACTCTGTCTATAGTGATTACTCCCAAGGCAAACCGCTTTTGTGGCTCGTTGACGGAACCTCCTCTACCATGGGAGATCATCGCAGAAGCATGGGTCTCAATACGTGGGTAGATAAATGCACATGGAGCACAGACACAACCGTTTATTGCGCTGTTCCACAAAACCTTCCAGAAAATGCAGGACTACAACCAACACTCTATGCAGATCTTCCGGATGTTCTCTATAAAATCGATCTTGCAAACAATCTCACAACAGCCATTGCTATTCCAGCCACAGACACAACCATGAAAAATCTCTCTGTAAGTAAAGATGAATCCGCTCTCTATTACACAGACGCTGTAACAGGACAACTTCAACTGATAAAGTTGAAATAAGTGGGAACAACGTAGAAGAGAAGTAAGGTAGAAAAGTAGTAGAGTTGGAATACAATCGTTTCTGATCGCTCTACTACTTTACTACTCTTCTACTTTACTACTTCCCCACCCTCCCTATGCATAATCGTTACTTGTCATTTTTCGTCATTGGAGTTCTGACACTTATTGTTTTCATTTTCTTTTTCATCCGAACTCAACCTATCCCCCTTCCAAAACCAAAAATATCCACATCAGATTCTACGGGTGCAAAAACCCCCATTGTCACATTTGCCGATCCGGTTTTGGGGCCAGCAGATGCAAAAATTACCCTTGTGGAGTATGCAGACTTTGAGTGTGTGGCCTGCAAACAACTCTCCCCTATTATCGAAGTTGTCATGAACACCTATCCAAATGACGTGCGTCTTGTTTGGAAAGATGTACCAAACGATTCTGCACATCCAAACGCCACTACATCATCTGTCGCCGCTCACTGCGCACAACTCCAAGGAAAGTTTTGGGAATTTTCAAAAGCCCTCTTTGAACAGCAATCGATTTTATCGGATTCAAAGTATTCACAAATTGCCACATCTCTTGGAATCAACGTAGAAAAATTCAACAAATGTGTCACGAACAAAGATACACTTCCACTTGTTCAAAAAAATCTTCAAGAAGGGCTGGATCTTGGAATCATTGCTACCCCAACCTTGTATGTAGGTTCTGAATCATTTGTTGGAGTTCCAACCATCGAAGATCTTACCAAAGCCATTTCCAGCCAACTGCTGACACTCCCTCAATAAAAGACACGTACATGCCCCTCTCTTTTAAGCGCAACCTCATTTTCTTTCTTTTTCTCAGTGGAATCATCTTTCCATCCACTGGTATCTTTGCGTCGACGGCCTGTGTTTGTACAACCTCTGATAAAGACTGCCGCGAGGTCACACTCTCATCAGCGGAATTATTAAAACCAGGCTGCACAATAGACTGCAAAAAAAAACTCTGTGACACCACATGCAAAAAAGAACTTGGAACAAAATACGGTTCTTCTGAATTTGGACAGGATATTGAAGGAGACATGAGGCGGGATGCGTGCAAAAAAACAAATCAAACATTTCTTGCGACCGCAGCAGCGGCGGCAGCATCATCAAAGCCTGCAGAAGAAGCAATCATTCCAAAAGGAACCATCACCCCAACACTCAACATTGATATCCCTGGTTTAAGTTTCACCAGTGCTGTTTCTGGAGCCTGTAAAAACAGCGATGGAGGAACATGCATCAGATCCAATTTTCTCGCAGACTATCTTACGGGAATCTATCAATTCCTTATTGCAGCATCAATCTCCATCGCCATCATTATGGTGATGATTGGTGGATTGCAATACACTCTCGGCGCAGGAAGCCCTGGCATGGTGAGCAAAGGAAAAACACGCATTCATAATGCTGTGATTGGTCTTGTTTTACTTCTTGGAGTTTACCTTATTTTATACACAGCAAACCCACAACTAACCATTTTAAAAACCGTTGAATTGCAAAATGTCGAGGAAGAGATATTTGATTTTACTTCAGATACTTCAACGGAAGCAGAAGACGAAAGCTTTAAAAAAGAAGACTATAAATTTAAGTATTTCAAAAGTGGGTGCCCTATTACTTTAACCAATCCAGCTATTATCAAAGATGAGGCAAAAAACCTCGCTGGCGACATCAGAAAAAATGTTCCGAGAAGATTAGAATTCCACCAAAAAATAAAAAGTCTTCTTAGTGGCAATATTCAGCAACGAGTCATCATGGCCGTTGAAGCAGCCTCAAAATGCAAGATTCATTACGAAAACTGCGGTGTTGTAACAACGAATATGTATGCGTTAGCAGCACCAAGCGGTAGCTATGCAAACGCCTGTCTTGCAAATGAAAAAGGGAAAAGCGCCTGCAATATACTTGGTTATAGTAAGGATACCATCAAAAAAAGTATGGTCCTTAATATGACTGGAGTGAAAACGAATATTCTAAGCGCGACGGGAACTAATCTCACTGTAGCAAGAATGCTCAGAGGATTTTATTGCCCAAGTGTAGCCAAATGTGGCACGAAGACATATTGGCCAGAACCTTGCATAGCAAACAAAGCACAAGCCGCACAAAGACTTGCATCTATTTTAAAGGCGACTGGCCAGTGGTCATTGAGCGATGTGGATAAATTGCAGCCAGGTGATTATTACATGATCGTAAACTGGAACTCATCTTGCCAATCTACCCACTCAGCCATGTTCTTGGGGTGGCAAGATAAAGCAAACAGAATCGCTTGGGTAGAAAAAGGAGACGCCTTTAAGTTTGTCAGGACAGGTTCAATTAAATTTGGCGCCTCAGATTTGGTGATCCAAATCAGCAGACCATCTGGACCATAATTATAAATCCTACCATGAAGACATTTAGAAAAACCATTTTGCTTGTCTCCCTCTTTATCGGAATCGTTCTTCCGACGCAATTTGTGTTTGCAGCAGAATGCTGGTGTGGATTAAAAAATACAGATTGTTCTGTCATTCCCCTTACGGGTTCTGATTGTAATGTGGAATGTACAAATACGTATAAAGAAAATTTTGAGAAAATTCTTTTTGGAGATATTGGAAGTGAGTCTGTGTGTACCATAAAACACAACGTGTTTCTCGCAAAAGAGGCAGATGCAAAAAAAGCGGCCGCGGCAACAACCGCAACACCTTCCACTCCACCAAAATCATCAATTACTCCAACATTAAATGTTGAGATCCCAGGCCTCACATTCTCCCCTGCTGTCATCTCTGCCTCTACAGTGAAATCAAATTTCCTTGCGGATTACATTAATGCAATCTACCTTTTTCTCATCGGCACAGGGGTCGTGTTTGTGATCATCATGGTCATGATTGGTGGATTGCAATACACCATCGGTGCAGGAAGTGAGGCGCAAATCGGAAAAGGAAAAGAACGAATTCGGAATGCGATTACTGGACTCGTTTTATTACTCTGCACATTCCTTATTTTGAAAACCACAAACCCACAACTTGTTACGATGAAAATGTTGGAGTTGCAAAATGTTCTTGAAGAGGGTCTTGGAAACAATGAGGCAGTAGACCCCGCTGACGCCACAGCAAATTATCCATCAGTTTCTATAACCGCAGGCCAACTTCCGCAATTTAAACAATGCGCAGGCGGCTGGAAATCGACCCCATACAAGGGAGCAAATGGTGCCCTTGTAACGTGTGGACCAAATAAACACAATTCAGCGAATCACGAAGACAATATTTGCGAGAGTGGATGTGGTCCAACATCTACAGCTGTTGTGTTGGGATATTATGGACAGAACGTTTCCCCACCTATTGTTGCAGATTTTGCCTCAAGTATTGGTGCACACACATCTTGTTCCAGTGGAACAAATCTCGCAAAATTATGCGATAAGATTAAATCGAAATGGCCAGACATGACCTGCAAAGGTCTTTCACCAAAAAACACAGGAGTGATTGCAAATTTACTGACGCAAAAAAAACCCATCGTCTTCTCTTGCCATAAATGTACAGGAATACGAAAAGATGGTTCTGCAAAAACCTACAAAGGTCATTTCATGGTTTTAACTGGTGTCTCAGGAAATAATTTCACTGTCTTTGATGTCGGGAGCCAAAATGGAATTATTTCCGTTCCTATCAGTGAATTTGTTAATGACAAAATCGGAAGTACCTATCTCATTGAGAAGAAATAATATGTTCCACTGTACTCACTGTGACGCACAATCCTCCAAATGGTCTGGCAAATGTCTGACGTGTGATCATTGGGGTACCATAAAAGAAGAGGATGATGTTGCTCCCGCCTCCCCTGCCGCACGTGCGGGAGGAAAAGCAAAAGCCAAAGAACCAACGTCTCTCAAAAACATCAAATCACAAGATGAACACACACGTCTCTCCATCGGAGATCCGGAAATTGATCGTGTGCTTGGTGGTGGAATTGTGAATGGTTCCATCACGTTGCTATCGGGTGAACCTGGAATTGGGAAATCAACGCTTGTCGCTGGTATTGCTGCAAAAATCGCCTCGACAAAACACAGCATTCTTTATGTATCGGGAGAAGAATCTGCAACCCAATTAAAATCGCGTTTCGATCGTTTGCACGCAGAATTGGCGCAAATCAATTTTCTAGAAATGGTTTCTGTGGAAGATTTGGTTGCAACGCTTGAAAAAGAAAAACCAGCCCTCGCGATCGTTGATTCTGTGCAGACCATGTATTCAAATGCGATCGATGCACAAAGCGGTTCACCAACATTGGTTCGCTATGCAACGTCATGTCTGCTCGAGCTTGCAAAGCGCACAGGTATTTCCCTTCTTCTTGTTGGACAGGTCACAAAAGACGGAACCGTCGCAGGACCAAAAACACTCGAACATCTTGTCGATACTGTCTTGTCACTCACGGGAGAGCCATCACATGAATTAAGAATCCTCGAAGCAACAAAGAACCGATTCGGTGCAACAGACGAGGTTGGAGTTTTCGAAATGACATCTGAGGGACTGAAAGCCGTAGAAAACCCAAGTGCACGATTCCTCGCCGAGCGCGCAAATGTTCCTGGTTCCGTGATCGCGACGGTCCGCGAAGGATCTCGCATCTTTCTTGTCGAAGTTCAGGCGCTCGTGGAAAAATCTTTCTATGGAAACCCTGTTCGTCGCGCAAACGGCATGGATCAAAACAGATTACAGATGCTCATCGCGATTCTTTCGAAGCGCGCCGGATTACACCTTGGCGAATCAGACGTCTATGTAAACGTTGTCGGAGGAATGCAGCTCAAAGAGCCTGCTTCCGACCTCGCCGTCTGCGCGGCAATCATGAGCGCTGCGAAGAATCGAGTCGACACAGAACCAATCGTGTATATCGGCGAAGTCGGACTCGGTGGCGAGGTCAGAAACGTCATGGCGGTTGATAAACGTGTTGCAGAAGCGAAACGCGTTGGGATTGAAAAATCCGTGACGCCAAAAACGATTAAAAGCGTGAAGGATTTGTAAAATATCCACAAAGGAACCATTGACAATAAGTCATTTTTCTGATGTACTATTTATAGATGATTGAGTCGATACTTTCACTATCAATAAAGAATTCCCCCTGAATAATTTTCTGGGGGTTTTTATTTTTTATGAACAGAAAACAATTTGGGAATAGAAAATCCATTCGGCTTCCCGATCACGATTATTCATCGTCCTGTTTATATTTTATTACCATCTGTGTTGATTGGTATGTGGAATGTTTGGGTTCGATTCACAATAATGCAATGAATTTAAACGAATACGGAAAAATCGTGGAACAACAATGGTTGTGGTTGGCAAAACAATATTCATACATTGAATTGAATGAATATATTGTCATGCCAGATCATTTTCATGGGATTGTTATGATCAATGACGAAAACGAACCAACGACCAAAATTAAACCATTGTCAGAAATAATTGGTGCATTCAAGACAACATCATCAAAATTGATTCATCAAGCAGGATTAACAGATTTTAAATGGCAACGTTCGTTCCATGAACGCATCATCCATAATTTGTTTCAATTGGATAACATACAAACATACATCAAAAACAACCCAACAAAATGAAACGTTTCGCGTGCATGTTCGCGTTCGTGTTCGCAGGGGATGGTCGCGACCATCCCCTGCCGTTCCCATTCGCGTTCCGTTCCATTCCCATTCGCGTCGCATCACGTCCCGACCATGTCCCCAAACGTCATCACCACCACATTCCATGTTATTGCGTTCCGTATTACACACGATTCCATCAACGCATAATATAAAACCACCCATTTCGGGTGGTTTTGTTTTATTCTAAATGGATCTGTTCCAACGCTTCTTCGATTCTTTCTCTTACAAGCGGATGTGCTTCGAAAAAACTTGCATCCTCTAACAGCTTCATTGCCCAATCTCGCGACAGTTTCATGAGCGGAACATCTGCAGTTGTTGCGAATTTGAAATCGGGGAATCCTGATTGTGCATTTCCAAATACGTTCCCCGCCCCGCGTAATTGCAAATCTTTTTCTGCAAGTTCGAAACCATTTTGAGAATCAACAACCGCTTGCAAGCGCTGGCTCGATATTGGCGATGCGTCATCAGGCAATAAATAACAATACGATTGCATGTCAGATCGACCAACACGCCCTCGCAACTGGTGAAGTTGCGCGAGACCGAATCGCTCCGCGCTCATAATCACCATCACGGTCGCGTTCGGTACATCCACACCAACTTCGACGACGGTCGTCGACACAAGAACGTCGATCTTTCCATCACGAAAATCTTCATTCCGTTTTTGTTTTTCATCGGACTTCAATTTTCCATGAAGCACACCAATCCGAACGCCCGTCAGAATCTTTTTCAGCATCTTTTCTACGTCCATGACCGATCGCGAACCGAGTGCGTCGGATGGATCTATCAAGGGACACACAACAAATACTTGTCGTCCGCTCGAAATCTCAGATCGGACGTGTTTCCACATGTCTTCCCTGTGCTGTTCTGGAACAATCGCCGTTCCAATCGGTTTGCGGCCCTTCGGAAGTTCGTCGAGAATTGAAAGTTCGAGATCTCCATAAATAGTAAGCGCCAATGATCGAGGAATCGGCGTCGCAGTCATCGATAACAAATGTGGGGCGTGATTCGGATCGCGTTCGAGCAAAGCATGGCGCTGTTCGACTCCGAATCTGTGCTGCTCGTCGACAACAACAAGGGCAAGACGAGAAAGATCGATTCCATCCTGCAAAATCGCATGCGTTCCAATAAGACAATCGACTTCACCGTTCGACAGCGCATCGATAACATCCGTCTTTTTACACACTTCCCCATTCAACATTTGTCGCGATCGCGTCAACAGTGCCACACGAGAATCTTTTAGCGATTTGAAAAATGATCGCTCTTGTTGAGCGGCGAGGATTTCTGTTGGCGCAAGATATGCAACCAGAGACCTCCCCCTAGCCCCCTCCTTGGTAAGGAGGGGGGATTTAGAAACTGTATGCGCAGCAATCGCCGCTACAACCGTTTTTCCGGATCCGACATCTCCTTCGAGCAAACGGTTCATTGGAACTGGTTTCGACAAATCCTGAACAATCTCCCATGCGGCGAGTTTCTGAGCTTTGGTGAGCTGAAACGGAAGTGAATCAACAAATGTTTTGAGTGCTTGCTCATCGATTGCGATGGGGGTCGCATTTTTGATTTTACGATCGCGCCTGACCTCATCAAACAACATTTGATGCAAAAACAACTCATCGAACTTGAGTCGATCAATCGCGCGATTCAGTTCTTCGTGCGAATTCGGAAAATGCACGTTCAAAAGCGCATGTGACAGCGTCGGCAACTTTTCCGACAGAACAATCTCTTGCGGCAACCAGTCTGGAAGTGTATCCACAACCGAAAGCGAACGCTGCATAGACTCACGCAACTTTCGCATCGTAAGCGAACCTGTGAGGCTGTACACAGGAACAATGCGTCCTGTATTCACGTTTCGCCCCATGGGTTCATGAATGGGATTTGAAAGTGTTTTTCCAAATCGATAATCCACAAGCCCCGCAAACGAATGACGTGATCCAACGGGCAACGTCTTCACAAGATACGGCTGATTAAACCAAATCACTTTCAGTTCCCCACTCTCATCCTCGATCACGGCATCGATAATCGTCATGCGCCCCTTGCCTGGTCGAAGCTTGATTGATTTCACGATTGCATCAATCGTCACAGGAATATTGAACGGAACCTTCGCAATCATCTCCCGACGAGAAAAATCATCATATCGAAACGGCACATACCACAACAAATCCCGCACGGTTTTAATCCCGATCGAAGCAAAATCAGCCGCGGCTTTATCCCCATTTCCAGGCAACCCGGAAACAGGTGTGGATAAATGAATAGCCATAGATACTGGTATGTTAGCAGAAAAGACAGAAAGAGGAATCAAACAAAAAACTCGATCCAAAGATCAAGTTTTTTGTGGTGCGCCCAGCAGCCCGCCCGACTGAACGTCTATTCATCAGTCGTTCGGGCGAGGATTTGAACCCCGCCTCTCAACACAAAATGATCTTTCAAGAATCGTCTTCCTGATGCAGTCTTTAAATACAATTCAAAAGCGCGCGCATGTTCAAACATTTCAAATTCTTTTATAAAAACAACGCGTAGATTTTTCATCGAACGCGTTGTTTGGGTGTGACCCCTTTTATGCTCCTTTAATCGACGATCAAAATCTTTCGTCATTCCTTTATAACGTCGACCTGACTCATCCTCAATAACGTAAACTGTATACATAATTGAAGTGGTGCGCCCAGCAGGATTTGAACCTACGACCCTCAGCTCCGCAAGCTGATGCTCTATCCAGCTGAGCTATGAGCGCATAAAAATTCTGGATTTCTTTGATTGTGACAGTCTAAACTTTTTGATTTGAACCTACGACCTCTCGGGCTGATGCTCCCCGCCCGAACGACCGAATGACTTATGTTCGGTCGGGCGGGTATCCAGCTGAGCTATGAGCGCATCATGGAAAACGTTCTTTTTTGTACGTTTCGCTACAGTTTATACAGTCTCCGCATGAGATCCGTCAAGTCTTCTTCGTTTCTCTTGAGATTTTCAATACAAAATGGCAAAAGACTTTCACGGACAATATTTGGATCAATATCTTCAAGCGAAACAGACAACATTGGATGACTCAACGCGAAGAAATCTAGGTAGAGTAATTTTACATCTGGTGGATCATACACAACGGAAAAATCACGGATCGATTGATAATCATAATACACATCTCCTATCACCACACCGTTTGTGGTAATCACCACAGGAATCTTTTCTGGTTTTGAGAATTCAGAAAGAATCATGATCACCGCGGACATGAGAATGATAACGGCAAACAAAAAGTTCGAAGTCGCAATCGAATAGATAATAAGCCCAATACCAATAACTCCAGCAAGAATGTACCACAATTTAGAACGCTGGTGCTGTGCGTATTCATCTACTTCCCAGTTCACCAAAATATCCCCGAATTCATCAGGGTGATATTCAAATACCTGTGATTCTGTTTCCTCTTGTTGCATACACAAGGATTATACCAAAATGAAAAGAAAAAATCACGCTCGAGGAATTTTTTGTTGCAATGTGAACCGCGTAAAATATCCGAAACTCCATGCGCTTGCGCCTCCGATCGCGAGCATCATCACAAACCATCCAATCCCAATCATCATCCACGTACTTCCGATTCGATGTTCAACCTCTGCAAGCGAGCGACCAGCAACAATGTATCCATTTCTCAACCCAGAAAATTTCGTTACCACAACCGTCTGACGAATCCCCTTCTTGGGTTGCCAGGTGATTCGGTTCTCTCCTTGTTTATCTACGCGCTCGAATACTTCTTTTGGAACACGTGGGGTTGATTGTGCATCTGATGTCATCATGGATGAATAGAGATTTTCTCCGGACGCATCATAAATCTGAATCCACGGCGTCAAACTTGTTTCTATATTGACTTGGATCTTTGAAGGAATAAACGTTTCAAAACTGGATTTTAATGTTTCTTCTGTGAATTGATTATTCAAAAAGGCAGCAGACATTTCCTTTGCAATCTGAATCTGCGGATCATTCGCTTCTTGTCGAAAACTCTGCCGTACCACAACTCCAATAAGGCCACAGAAACATGTGACAATTACAGCCGATAGAATCCACGGAATGAAGCGACGGGACATAGGGGAAGTAAAGTGAAAAAGTGAAAAAGTGAAGGAAAGAAACAGCTTTTTATTTTTTAAAATAAATTAAATGCACCATCCAACACTCTTTCACTTTTTCACTCTTTCACTTTTCCCCTACCTCAAAAACAACAAAATCAATATACCTAAAATAATTCGATAATGACCAAATGAACCAAGGGAATGCTTTCGGATAAACTGCATGAACTTTGAAACTACAAGGAGGGCGACAAAAAACGTTGTGAGGAATCCGATAGCAAGAACGGCCAGATCTGTGCTAGACATTGCCTGCCAATGTTTTATGAGCGCATATCCCGAAGCGGCAATCATGGTTGGAATCGCAAGGAAGAAGGAAAACTCAACCGCCACAACACGGGACGCACCGAGCAATAATGCACCAATAATTGTCGCCGCACTACGGGAAGTCCCAGGAATCATCGCCAAGCACTGAAATAGTCCAATCAACAAAACCGTTTTCGTACTCAAGGATTTAATGGAAGTAAATTGCTCTTTGTGTTTTCTCTTTTCAATAAGCACCAACACAATACCACCCAAAATTAACATGACTGCAACAGTGAACGGATTGAAAAGCTTTTCTTCAATCTTGCTTGCGAACAAAGCTCCAAGAACAATCGCTGGCAACACACCAATCAGCAACTTTTTCCAAAGTGCAAAAACTTCTGCACGCTTTTCCTTCCCTGCCATGCACGGACAAATCTCTTTTCTGAAATATACAAACACTGCAAGGATCGCTCCAAGCTGAATTACGACATCAAATAATTTTGTAAATGCAGGATCAAAAGAAATCCATTGATTTACAATGATGAGGTGCCCGGTCGAAGAAATCGGGAGAAATTCCGTAACCCCTTCCACAATCCCAAGAATAATTGCATTCCACACAAGAAGTAAATCCATACCTTATTTTTTATTTTTATTTCCCCATCTCCAAGACGGCTTTTCTCCCATCCTATAACAAATCAAAACCAAAACACCAACAAGCAAAAGAGTTTCCAAGATAAGCTCAATGGCAATTTTCTCTTGCGATACCCCTTTCATCGAATCTAATCGATAAGCATTTCCGACATCCAACACAAGAAACACAAACAAGACAAGCCACCCCTGCCATGCGGATGGATACCATCCCCACCCATAAGACCTCGCTTTAAACCAAAGTTTTTTCATATCTCGTCCATTTTACCGTGAATCAAAGATAATGAAAATAATGGGTCTTGCCCAATTCAGATAAATATCGTATCCTGACGGCACCTTCTGGAGAGATACCCAAGAGGCTGAAGGGGGGAGATTGCTAATCTCCTAGGTCGGCTTTAAACCCGGCGCGAGGGTTCAAATCCCTCTCTCTCCGCCAGAATACTTACAACTTATGGAGAGGTGGCCGAGTGGTTGATGGCACCAGTCTTGAAAACTGTCGAAGTTAATAGCTTCCGCGAGTTCGAATCTCGCCCTCTCCGCCAGACAAAAATACCGAGTATGAACTATTCGGTGTTTTTGTTTGGCGAAACCAAACCGAAGGTTTGGACAGACCGCAAAGCAGGATGTGGGGCGAGACCTCCCATCTCGCCCTCTCCGCCAGACAAAAATACCGAGCATTTACGTTCAGTATTTTTGATCTGTTGTGGCTTTATCGAGTAAATTATTTCTTTCTTAATATTTGAGCCTGATAAATTGTTGCGGTTACCTGGATGATTCCCATGATCAAAAATAAAGCATTAAACGAAGCA
>CAIKXH010000090.1 GCA_903831335.1 Candidatus Uhrbacteria bacterium
AGAATTGGAATTGGTGGTTGAGCCAACAGAGCGATTTGCGGAAACAGATGGTGACGTTCCAAATTACAAAGTGTATTGGTGGCGATGTAAAATTACAGGAGGAGAACTCAAAATCAATGAAACAGAACTTGCGAACCCAGATTATTTTACAAAAGAGCAGATAGAAACAATGAATGTTTGGCCGGCAACAAAACGATTTTTTGAAACACATGTTTTTAATCAGGGGTAATACAAGATCGCTTGATCGATTGGTAACGCGAGATCCTTCGCTTCGCTCAGGATGACACAAATATATGAACTATTCAGAACAATCACTTGCAGAACACAAAAAACACAAAGGGAAACTTTCCATTGCTTCAACATTTCCACTTGAAACACGTGACGATTTATCAGTCGCCTATACACCGGGTGTTGCAGAACCTTGCCGAGAAATTGCAAAAGATAAATCGCTTGCGTACGAGTATACAATCAAAGGGCGATCGGTTGCTGTTGTTACTGACGGTTCTGCCGTGCTTGGTCTTGGTAACATCGGACCAGAGGCTGGATTACCTGTCATGGAAGGGAAGGCGGTGTTATTCAAACGATTCGCGAATATTGATGCGTATCCGATTTGTCTTGCCACACAAGATGTGGATGAAATTGTGATGATTGTCAAAAATATTGCGCCTGGTTTTGGTGGAATCAACTTGGAAGACATTTCTGCTCCGAGATGCTTCGAGGTGGAGCGTCGGCTTATCGAAGAGCTTGATATTCCTGTGATGCATGATGATCAGCACGGAACAGCTGTTGTGGTTCTTGCGGGATTATTGAATGCATTAAAGCTTGCGGAGAAAAAAATAGAAGACGCACATGTGGTTATTTGTGGAGCGGGCGCTGCAGGAATGGGTATTGTTACGCTCCTCATGGAAGTTGGTGCACGCAGAATCGACATGGTTGATTCAAAGGGAATGATTGCAGAGGGGCGCGAAGGAATGAATGACTTTAAAGAAGTGCTTGCGGCAAAAATTAATCCAGAAAAGAGAGAGGGTTCGTTGTCGGACGCACTTGCTGGAGCTGATGTGTTTATTGGGGTTAGCCAACCAGGACTTGTGACTCCAGAGATGATTCATTCCATGAATGAGAAACCGATCGTTTTTGCTATGGCAAATCCAGTACCTGAGATTATGCCAGAGGTGGCAAAAGAGGCGGGTGTATTTGTGATGGCAACCGGAAGATCCGATTATCCAAACCAAGCGAACAATGTTTTGGCTTTTCCTGGATTGTTTAAAGGGGTGCTCGATGGGCGTATTAGAAAATTTACACCAGCCATGCGTGTTGCGGCAGCAAAGGCGATTGCAGAAATGGTGACAGAACCAACAACAGAAAAGATTTTACCAACACCATTTGAACCGGGAATCGCGGATGCGGTTGCAAAAGCGGTAATAAACGCGTCGTAAACGTTTCGCGTAGGGGAGGGGCATGCCCCTCCCCTTCGACACGACACGACACGTCCGCAAAATGAACCATATTTTTTATGCGATACCATTCGTCTTTCAAGGGTTTGAAACAGCGTAACACAGGGCCACGACGTGGCTTTGGTCTGCGTCAAAATGCGAAACAGATGCGTATGTGGTTTGTTGTTGGCGGTCTTGTTTTGCTGTTCGTTGTTTCTATGTTTGTGTTTCGCTCGAAAAAATATGAGAAGCCTGTTGTGACACCAGAGGTATTGTCGGCTTCTGATACGTCAACAAAAATGATTGGCGAACTTACAAATGCAAACGCTACCCTTATTGGTGTTTCTTCGAATAATTCTGTTGGTACAGCTGTGCGAACACTTGCAACAGGAATCTTTCATTTGAATATTTCGGCCAATCTTCCTGGAATTGATAGGGAATCGCAATTTTATCAAGCATGGCTTGTGCGTCCTGTTCCGTATAATTATGTTCCCGCTGGAGAGTTTGTAACAAACGATCTTGGGGTATTTGTTTTGGATTGGAATGGATTGAGTGATAAGTCCGGCGGAGCCGGACCCGGCTCCGCCGGGGATTATTCTGATTATACAAATCTTGTTATCACTCTTCAGGCA
>CAIKXH010000091.1 GCA_903831335.1 Candidatus Uhrbacteria bacterium
GTCATCTCTTTTGCAAAAAAATAATTAAAATAAGGCTGTGGATAACTTTGGGAAAAAAACCGTTCCGAATCACCGAAATTTGCATATGAATGAGAATTATTGACAGAAAAAATCAAAATGTTATACTTTTGCCACCTCGGAAGACGAGGGCCAATAGCGCTGCTTCGCAGCAAGGCTATTGGCCTCGTTCGGAAAAATCTCGAGGAAGAGCTTTTTCGCTCTCTCGGGCCAATAGCTCAGTTGGTAGAGCATCTGCTTTGCAAGCAGAGGGTCCAGGGTTCGAGTCCCTGTTGGTCCACCAAAAAACATCGACGTTACGTCGATGTTTTTTATTTATGCCACATTGATGAGTATGGCAATTAAGACAATAAGGAGAATCATTCCAGCCCAGAAAGATAATCGATGTTCGAATGCATGATCGTCATCGTGGTGTTTATGATCATGTGCCATATTACTTCACAGCATTTGGTGGAACCTTTCCGCGAATGAACGCCAAGATATTTTTTCCCGCCGTTTCACTCATGGCTTGGCGAGCTTCGATAGTAGCAGAAGCGGTGTGAGGTGTCAGAACAACGTTTTTCATTTTTCGAAGATCTCTGATATCACGCGGGTTGCAGGCGATAAATGGTTCGCACTCGTAAACATCCATCGCAGCTCCGGCAATCACTTTATTACGCAGAGCTTCAACAAGCGCTTTTTCATCTACAACCGGTCCACGCGCCGTATTGATCAGGAACGCTGTTGATTTCATCATGTTCAATTGCTTTGTACTGATGAGGTGATGTGTCGATTTTAAGAGGGGAACATGTAAAGAAACAAAATCGGATTCCTTGAGTAACGCTTCCATGGTTCTGAATTTTGCTCCAGTTGTTTTTTCAAGCTCTTTGTTTCTTGCAACGTCCGAATAGATAATTTTCATTTTGAATCCATCGTACAATCTGTGAACCACTCCAGATCCGATGCGGCCTGTTCCGATGATTCCCATTGTCTTTCCAACAAGGTCAGAACCGATGAGAAGGTGGGGGTTCCATGCATGATATTTCCCCGCACGCATGAAGGCATCAGCCTCGACAATACGATGTGACAGGGCAAACATGAGAGCAACTGTGTGTTCTGCAACAGATTCATTCACGCGTTCGTGCGGAGTGTTCGAAACGACAATATGTCTCTTTGCCGCTTCTTTTAGATCAATGTTATCGAACCCAACAGCATAGTTTGCAATCATTTTTAACTGTGGGCCCGCAGCATCCATGACATCTTTATCAATTTTGTCTGTGAGAAGGGAAAGGATAATGTCTTTTCCTCTCACACGCTTTAGCAATTCCTTTCTTGGAATCAGTTGATCTCGTTCGTAGATTTCTAAATCAACATTCTTGTTTGCTTTGAGTAAGTTTATTCCAGCATCATGAATGGACCGCGTGACGAAGATTTTGTAGATCATACGATTTTAATCTTTCTTAATTTTGATTCCGTTGGCCATATCTTCAAAACACCTTTCTTTGCGCCTAGATGCTGAATGACAGACTCAGCATTGATGGTTCCGATACGTGCTGCCATGCGCGCATCTTTGAACTTGAGAAATGCCGCAACGAATCCTGAGCCAAATGCATCACCCGCACCTGTTTTCGAGATCCCTTTTGTTCCAGATGTTCCGACTTTGTGAATCAGGAGTCCGTCGATGAGGGTTGTTCCTTTGGATCCGTCTGTGATGAGTCTGATCATTCCTTCCTTTTTGAGAATCGTACAAAGTTTTTTCAGATTCGTCTCAGCTGTAAGAAGTTCTGCTTCTTCTTTGTTGATGATAAAGACGTCGACAAGGGGAAGAACAGATGAAAATGCTTTGATGCCTTTTTTCAATTCTCCTCCGCCTGGATTCCACGCAATCTTTACATGATGTTTGTGTGCAAATTCGACGATCTTTTTCGATAGTTCGAAATTTCCGCCAAGGGAAGTGAGATAAACCCATTTTGATTTACGTATAGCACTCCAATGAATATCCGCTTCCGTGAACTTTGCTGAAACACCACGATACACAAGCACGGTTCGTTCACCTTCTGGCATGGTGAGAAGAGTGGAATAAGCTGTTTGTCCATCAGTGACGCGGTTCACATACTTTGTTTCAATGCGATATTTCTTGAGGTCTTCAAGGAGATCGCGACCAATTGAATCATTCCCAATGCGACATGTAATGGCTGTGCGATATCCAAGCGAACGGAATGTTGCTGCAGCATTTGTGGCACCTCCGCCGGAGGTTGAAACAAATGTTTGGATTTCAATTTTGGATCCAAGCGGAACGCATTCTGCGTGACCACCCTCAAAAGATTTATTTGCAATGGACCTGAATGCATCCGAGACTAAAAAAATATCTCTTGTTGCTGCGCCGATGGTGAGGATATCGTGGGACATAGGGGATGGTAGTAAAGTAGGAAAGTAGAAGAGTAGAAAAGAAGAAGAGTAAAGAAATTAAATTCATAAAGCGTGTTGTCTATTTTGCTTTACTACTTTACTTCTTTTCTTCTCTACTACTTTTTCTTTATTATACACCAAAAAGAAAAACAGACGCGTTTGCGTCTGAAAAAATTATGAAAGGGAATTGATAAACGCTAATAATTTTTTGTCTCTGATACTGCTTGTGTGA
>CAIKXH010000092.1 GCA_903831335.1 Candidatus Uhrbacteria bacterium
AAAGAAGATAGATTTAATCAGCGCGGATAATCCACAGTGGAGTGACTTATCGGAGACTCTTTAACGGAAAGATTGCTTCGTCGTCGAACTCCTCGCAATGACAGACTTTTATGAAATACACTTCAGCTCTCGTGACGGGTGGTGCCGGATTCATCGGCTCTCATCTTGTTGACGCACTCGTTTCCAAACGAGTAAAAGTTTATGTGATTGATGATTTGTCGAGTGGGCAGATTTCGAACCTGAATCCGAACGCGCATTTCACAAAACTTTCTGTGAATTCTCCGGCGTTTGTGGAGTATTTGAAAAAGGTGAAGCCTGAGGTGATTTTTCATTTGGCTGCTCAAATCAATGTGCGTGTTAGTGTAGAAGATCCGGTGAAGGATGCTCAGGTGAATATTATGGGGAGTTTGTATTTGCTGAAGACGGCAGCGGAAATTGGGGTAAAGAAAATTATCTTTTCTTCAAGTGGAGGAGTGATGTATCCACAAACAGCACGCATGCCGTACTCCGAGAAAATTTTTCCAGAACCAATCTCTCCTTACGGAATTTCTAAACGTACAACAGAAATGTATTTGGCGTTTGCGTATCAAACATACGGCCTGCGCTATGTCGCACTCAGATATGCAAACGTGTATGGACCAAGACAGAATGCAAAAGGGGAGGCGGGAGTTATTTCTATGTTTGCAACAGCTATGCTTGCCGGAAAACCTGTGCAGATTAATGGAACAGGGAAGCAGACACGTGATTTTGTGAATGTGGAAGATGTGGTGCGTGCAAACCTGCTTGCCGCACAAAAAAATGTCGTTGGTGAATTTAATATCGGAACCGGAAAAGAAACAGACGTAAATACAGTCTTTCGAAAATTGGCGAAATTAACAGGATATAAACTTCCAGAAAGACATGGGGCTGCTGCTGTTGGAGAAGTAATGCGCAGCGCTCTTGATGCACGCAAAGCAAAAGAACTTTTAGGTTGGGTTCCTGCAGTAAAATTTGATGATGGATTGAAAAAGACCGCAGAGTGGTTCCGGAAGCAGAAATAGGAATAATAGAAATTGTTTATTGTCTGTCATTTCGACTGACGAGTCATCGAGGAACGGAGAAATCTCGCGTTATAACGTGAGATCCTTCGGCTAAACAGATAACGGTCGCTCAGGATGACAATAGAGAACTTTAAAAAGTTACATAACATCGTCTTCTTACTTTCTTCCCAATTCTCTCTTCTCCCCCTATGTCCCTCCCCATCGCAAAAAAATCATTCGGTCAAAATTTTCTTATTGATGAATTAGCAGTGAAGAAAATTGCGATTGCGGCGGAAATTCAAAAAGGGGAGACAGTTCTTGAGATTGGGCCAGGAACCGGATTACTCACGAGTGCTCTTATTCGATATGGAGCAAACGTTACGGCAATCGAGCTTGACCACGATTTCATTGATCCACTCAAAGAAAAATTTGGAGATCAGATCAATCTTATTGAAGGGGATGTCTTGAGATTGCATCCATTGCCTGTTCAGGATGGTGCATTCAAATTAGTTGCAAATATTCCTTACAACATCACTTCGCCCATCCTGGAAAAATTTCTTGCGCACGGACCGCACCCAACCGTGATGATCCTTATGGTTCAAAAGGAGGTGGCGGATCGGATTGTAGCGGAGCCGCCTCAGATGAGTTTGCTCTCTGTCATGTGCCAACTTTATGCAAAGTGTTCCCGGGTTCTTGTTGTTAAAGCAGGCTCGTTTCGCCCTATTCCAAAGGTAGATTCTGCCGTAGTCCGTTTCGACTTACGTTACCCCTCTCCTCATCGAGGAGAGGGTATGGGAGAGGTGAACCACGAGCGTGTTATTGCGCTTGCAAAAGCGGGGTTTGTTTCACGTCGCAAGCAGTTGCATCACAATCTTTTGCCTTTTGCTCGCATCACACATCCAGAAATGGATGCCCAGAAGATCAAAACAATATTATTAGACGCACATTTGGATCCAAAAGTCCGAGCAGAAAATTTAACGATTCACGATTGGATTAATTTGGAGGCCATGATTCGGTAGGGAAGAAACAGGAATTCAATTCCTGTTTTTTTCTTATTGTTTGAGCTTGTCGAAAACCTGCAACTTGTCAGTCTCTCGACAAGCTCGAGAAATAGTTTTTCCTTCCTATTTCTTTCCCCAGTTATCAACTACCAGCTACTCGCTACTCCTGCTATAATATTCATACAAATTATGGCGACACGGAGAATTCAAAATCGCCCAAAGGCAGCTTTACAAGCAGAGCAGAAAATTGCTTTCGCTCTTTTGGTTTTTCTGGGCTTTGGTGGAATTGTTTTTGGATTCAGATCATTCGGTTCGCAGCTTTATCGCCCTATCCAATTACAGATCGCAAAGTATTACACAGGACAAGATATTCTTGGGTCTGATGTGGCTGATGCAAAAGCCATGGAAGAATCAAAAAAGAAAGACACAGATGCAGACGGGCTTTCAGATTATGATGAACTGTACGTTTACAGAACAAGCCCTTATCTAAAGGACTCTGATTCAGATACAACAGATGACAAAACAGAAGTCTTCTCCGGAACAGATCCAAATTGTCCAGTCGGAAAAAATTGTAGCTCTGGCGGAGAAGAGACTGGTGCATCAGCAAGCCCAGAAGGAATTTTGGGGGAGACGTCAGGGAAAGAGGGAATTTTAGCCACAAGCGAAACACAATTCCAAAGCCCGGAAGAAGCAGAGAACTTTTTTAAGTCAGCATCAATTCAAGAAATACGCGCAGCACTGCTCCGATCCGGCGTCACGCAAGCAGAGGTAGACCAAATTAGTGATGCGGATTTGCAGAAGATGTTTGATGCCGCTGTTGCGCAATCTGCAAGTGAGGGGACCTTTGAAAATATGACAACAACTCCTTCAAAAACAAATCCATAGACATATGTTTGATTCTTTCAAGAAAAAAAGAAAATGGACCGGTCGTGGATTGTTTTTTATTTTATTGATCGGTTTGTGCTCTTCAGGGGTGCTTCTTGTTAAGCCATCAACAGTGCTGGCTTCTACTGATGCAGCATCAGAAGTGGCTGCTGACGCTGCAAAGTCTTTGTGTTTGACTTCTGGACCCACTCCTTCCTTTTGCCTACCCGAAGGTATTTCAGCTGCTTTAAAAACGACCTATAATAAAATCATTTCTCCTCAAGTAAAGATGATTGCGGTTAAATCCACTCTAGATCTTTTGACATTTGCCGCAAACAGAGTTGCTTTTGAGGCCGCCATGCTTCTTTCTAATGGAGGTCCTGGGGAAGGTTCCATGTTTTATGAAAAAAGCAGTCGCGCTGCTTGGTATGGGCTTTTAAGAGATGGGGGAGGAGAATTATTTGCCTCGTTGAGTGATTACACAAAGGCAACAGTTGGATTTGATTTCT
>CAIKXH010000093.1 GCA_903831335.1 Candidatus Uhrbacteria bacterium
AAAAGAAAGTGGATTTTATTATGTAAATCCTTGCCAGATTTTATCCGAGCACACTACGCTCAATATGAGAATGTGCAAAGTTTGGCTCATTATCAAAATATATTCGTACTTTCATTATACTGAATTTCACAAATATACAGAAATTCAATAAATTTGAAAAATCAAGCAATGAGATATAATACAATCACATGAACATCTCAAAAAACATAACCAAAGTTTTATTCATAATCGTTGCCATCCTTGCACTCACAGCACTTGCAGGGATGTATAAATTCAACTATTTGTCTGGCAGACCGGGTTATGATGCGGATGGAAATAAAATACAAGCATATAGCGAACAATCGATTTCAGTTGGGACTCCAGATGATTTAATGTGAGTATTTGCTATAATCAGTTTACCTTTCTTGTTATTCGTAGATTCGTAGCAAATTCGTTATTCTTAACACTCTTATGCACACCACCATCTTCATGGCCATGTCAGTCAACGGATTCATTGCTCGCGAAAATGGCGAGGAGGATTTTATTTCAAATGCGCATTGGGCGCATTATGTGAAACTGTGTCATGAGCATGGAAACGTGATTATCGGAAGAAAAACATATGAAGCGATTAAGGGTTGGGATGATGATATTGGGTTTGATGATTTGATTGGTGTAACCAAAATTATTCTGTCGAATGATGTGAATATGGAGGCCGGTCCAGAGTTCGTTGTCCTCTCTTCCCCGGAAGAGGCTATGCACTTTCTTGCAGAATCAGGTTTTGAAAATGCTTTTGTGTGTGGTGGCTCTCAGGTGAATACAGCTTTTTTGAAAAAACATCTTCTGAATACGATCATCTTAAATATCGAGCCTGTACTTGTAAGTGGTGGAAAAAGAGTCTTTGCTGATGATGATTTTCTAGAGCGGTTAACATTTGTTTCTCGAGAGGAACGTGAAAATGGAATTGTGACGCTAACTTATCGAACAGATGCGAAACCGTACGAGCATACACACAGTCACTAAGAAAAAAACTGGCGCATGCCAGTTTTTTTATCCTCTCCCAATCACAAATCCCCAAACTTCCTCAACACCAGCCTCTTTTAAACACCTTGCAGCCGCATCCATGGTGGCTCCGCTTGTAAACACGTCATCGCAGAGCAAAACTCTGCGCGGGATTTCGACAAGACCAGGGCGAATCTCAAAGATTCCATCGAGTGATCCAACCTCGCGCTGATCATGTTGTTTTTGCGCTTGTGGTTTTGTTTTTTTCGAACGTACAATCAGTGTTTCAACAGGCATCGAGTACATCTCAGCAACCCAATTCGACAAAATGGATGCCTGATCAAAACCTCGCATGCGTTTTCTTGATGCATGAACCGGAACGGGTGAAACAACGAACTCTTCCATGTTTGGTCGTAAACGATCGGAATCCCGCATCAGCCATTGCTGCAGCGTCGATTCAATCGATCGGTCACCATCATACTTCCAAGATCCAATCGCACCACGCACAATCGGATTCCCATACGGTAAATAACTGACAAGGCCATCGAGAAAATTTGATTCTCGACACTTCACACATGTTCGATTCGACCCCTTCTCTTCGCAAAATGGACACGTCGCAGATTCAGGCCTTGCCACCCAATTCTCCATACACCCGAAACAAAAAATTTGCCCCTCGCGTTTACACGAAAGACAAAATCTTGGAAACAAAGCGTTTAGCGCCATGTTGCGGAATCCACCTTCCATACACCAGACTCCTTCACAAAGGTCAGTTGAATATCTTGATATTTTGTTATGGTATTTTGCGCAGATCCATTTTCTTCTACGCGCTGCGTGGAAAGGTCAATGACAGCCGTTCCTTTTGTTTCATCTTGCGTTACAACACTCGCCGTAACAACTCGAGTTGTTACACCAAAATATCCTTTTGGAGCAACTTTCGCGAGAAGATCTTTTTCTGTTGCTGCACGAAATTTTTCTGACATGAGCGACAAAACGTCTTTCACATTTTGAAAATTCGCTTCATTGGAATAACTTCCGTAACGCTCGACAAACAATTTTGATGCTGCGATAACTCCAGAAGCTTGCATGCGTGTTTCTTTTTCCACCTGCAATTGTTCTGTCGTGTAAGGTGAGGTTGTCACAGGAACCGTTGTTGGAACTTCTTTTGGAATCTCTGTTCCTGATTTCTGTTTTGGAAGCAAAAACCAAATAATCAAAAGAAAAAACAACAGGAGTGCGAGGCTCAATCCAAGAATGATATTTCTACGTTGCTTTGGAGTCATCATATTACGACATGAGAGAATCACGGATTTTATCTGCTTCTGATTGCCCAGTTGCTTCTGCAGCAAGTAAATCTTGTGCAGCACTCGATGCTGCTAATGATTGTTCTGCGAGCGCAGCTTCTTCACTTTGTACCTCTCCCCCAATTTCCTTTTCTTCTAATTCCACTGGAACAGGAGGTGTTTCGACAACAGTTTCTTCTGCTTTTTCTTCTGCGACTTGTGATTCAATTGCCTTGCGTGCTTTTTCCATTTCCAAAAGCTGTTGAGGATTTGTGGTGACGATTCGATCTTCTGCGTAAGAAGCAACAACTTTAATCGCTGCATGTTTTTGACCAGCAAAGAAAATTCCTTCTCCCACACCAGACTCAAGAAGCAAAAACTTTTCTCCTTCTGTGAGATTAAACGTACTCACCACACGCTCGACTCCGGACGGAGATTGCTTCATCAAAAGCTGAATCGAGGAGTTCGTCACAATCGCTTGTCCGTATGGCGAACCTAGGAAGTCTGCAACGTCCTGTGTAATCGTTGTGACACCAAGGAAGTATTTACGCGCGCGTTTTACAAGCGCAAAAATAAACTTTGCAGATTCTTCTTGTTGCATGAGCCACCACGCTTCATCGATCACGAGAATGCGTTTCTTTCTTTCTGATCGCACCACATTCCAGATATAGTTGACGATCGAATAAATAGAAACAGGTCGAAGTTCATCTTCCAAATCACGAACAGAAAACACAACCAATTGGTTGTTCATAGCAACGGTTGTTGGAGAATTCAAAAGCCCCGCGAATGTTCCGTCTGTATATTTTTTCAAACGTGCAACAATATTTTCTGCCCCTTCCATTCCTTCCAACACATCTTGAAAATCTTGCATGACCGGAGGTTCAATCTCTGCGAGCGACTTTGTGTCTGGGGTAATATCTTTTTTGGCGTACGTTTCAATAAGAGCGCGATCCAAAATAGAATCTTCCTCTGGAGTAAACCCGAGTTTCCCAGACTCCCCTATTGGAACACCGATCATGATACGCAAAAGCCCCTTCAGGGTAATGACCGCACTGCGGATAATATCTTCTACCTTTGTTCCCTCAGCAATACCGCGTGGCAAATCAAACGGGTTCACTTTTGCATCTGAAGCAAGAGACACGTTAATGAAGGTTCCACCAACCGCATCTGACAACTGACTATACTCACGTTCAGGATCGATCACGATGACATCTACCCCCATCATGAGAGAACGCAAAATTTCAAGTTTAATGGTATACGATTTTCCCGCACCAGACGTCGCGAACACAACAGAGTTTGCATTTTGCAAACTGAAGCGATCGAAAATAATAAGCGAATTGTTGTGACGATTTACCCCGTATAAAATTCCGTTATCTGATGTAAGGTCAGAACTGATGAACGGAAACGATGCCGCGATCGGCGAGGTATTCATGTTGTAGGTAATCATCAATTCATCATTTCCAAGTGGAACCGTTGAGTTGAATCCTTGTTCTGTTTGATAAAACCCACTCTTTGAGTAGATCAACTTACTTCCAAAAATAGATTCAACTTGTTGTGAAAATTTATCAAGATCTGCTTCGTCTTTTCCGTAAATGGTGATGTAAAAAGCAAATTGAAAAAAATGTTCAATTCCCTGTGTCAGGGCATCACGCAAATCTTCAATATCTCTGAGAGCTGTTTCTGCCAACGGGTCACGTGGAGCTCCTTTATCTGCATCTCCCATGATTTTTGCCTGAAAAATACCCACCTTTTTTTGCAATTGTTTCAAAATGATTTCTGCCTTGAGCGGATAAAAGAACATGGCAACATCAAATGTTCTATTCAGATTGATAATAGGAGCAGACCACCCAAGACCAATATGACGTGGATACGTCACAATAAAAAGGGTGCGCGCATACAATCCCGACAATCGCAAAAATTTTGGCGTCACTTCAAATGCAGCTGGCGCAATCAAATCACGAATCGTAATCACTCCCCGACGATAAATACGTTCCTCTTCAAGAAGGGTTCGTTCTGAGGCAACTCTCACCTCTTCCTTTCTTGGCGCAACGGGTTTTTTCGGAGGCGCCGCAGGAGTATTTAATTTAATTTGTCCAATATCGATAGCCATAGGGGGAAGTAGAAAAGTAGAAGTGTAGAAGAGAAGAAGAGTGAAGCAGAAACGAAAGATTCGTTAAACTTTTTAACTTTTCTTCTTTTCTACTATTCTTCTCTTCTCCTTTTTCTTCACTCATGCATTATTTGACTCACATCATTCAATCTCTCTGTATCAAACAGATCTGGGTTGTAAACCTCATAGTATAACTGAATCAGTGCTTGCGTATCTAATCTGGCTGAACCAAGACCCATACTACTTAATTCTCCCGCAATCATTTCTGAGCGTCTTGATAATTGTTCTACGCGATCTGCAATTTGTTTCTGATTCAGTTTTGCTGCGGCTGTTGGAGAAAGAGCATCTCCAAGACGTGCAAAAAAATTCTTCCGTTTATTTGTTACAGGATCATATGGAAGCACTAGATAAAAACGCTTTTGCATGATCTGACCTAATTCTACCAGCTCATTCACGAATGTTCTGTAATCAGAAATCTGCGCACGCAACAACTCATTTGCGGTTTTCTTTTGTTGCTCATTCAAATGATTCATGTACGCATCAATATTCATTTTTCTTGACTGAATCACAATTTGAACCGGAAATTCAAGCCCATTCAAAAAGCTCATATAAGACTGAATGATCGCTTCTTGCTCATCACTAGACTTTAACGCAAAGTTGATACTTGAGACCAACAAAACAGCGCGAACCGTTCCGTCTTTCAAAATCACCATGTCATCACGAATTTCTGCGATATCCAAATACCGCTGAGTCGAAGGCCCAGGTTTTGGCTTTGCAAGTTGTTTGGATTGCATTTCGGACATATTGGGAACGTTTGAGGTACAGATTACAGATAAGAGATACAGATATACAGATGAGAACAAACGGGGAAATTTTCTTTTGCTTTCATTTGTATATTTGTATGCAGCTATTTGTAATCTGTACCTCAAGCGTTACATTACTCTTCTGGCTTATAAACTCCTCCTGTATTCACCACAAGCGACAACTCTTGAATCCGTGATGTTCCGGCAAAATCTTTATGTTGGAACCTTACAGAAACAATCGGTGGAGCTTTTTTTAGATAATCCTGTAAATCTGCGTCTGTGACAGTTTTGTCCCACACACGCAAACCTGGTTTTTTAAATGTTTGAATCGCATTGAGAATAAAATAATGAAATGGCTGACCATTAATGCGCGTAAAAGCAATCGTCACACCCATTGCAAAGATTGGCAGCCCTGTCACAACAAACCAAAGAAACGGTAACAATTTATACAAAAGAAAAATCGAAAGTCCAGTCACCATGAGAATAATAAACTGCCGCGCCGTCACAGGCCCGAAAATTTTATCTTCTGAATCAATAAATTGTGGGACAACGTACTGGTCTGGCATAAGTAAGAGTAGAAGAGAAGAAAAGAAGTAAAGTGGTAAAGAAGCAAAGATGCAAAGTTCAAATTTTTAAACTTTTCTTCTCTACTTCTCTTCTGCTTTTCTACTTTCTTCATTCTATCAGAACCGGAGTTCATTGTTTAATTTCAAAATAGCAGCAAGCTCTTCTTTTGTGAGGGTCTCTGCTGTTTTTGAAAGAAGCATGCGCATTTCTTCAAGCGGTTTTCCTTCTTGCATGTCCTTGCGTGCAATATCTAAATACGTCAGATACAAAGGTGATGATTGCCATGCGCGAATGGCTTCCACCCGTTTTTCATATCCCTGATCTTCTACCAAATGAACAAGATCAATGATTCTTTCTGCAGATTGATCTATATTTTTTGCCATTCGTCGAAAGTCCACCAACGATAGTCCGTGCAATTCATCAATAGGGCCGGAAAGTTTTTTCACAAACGTGACATCTTGCACATGCGGACGCTGTGAAGAAACAGGCGAAAGATCTTTATTCTGTTTTGCGGCTTCAATCACTCCACGTACTTTTTCTGTGTTAATGTTTTGTTCACGTGTTGTCATGGCCGCATCTTTTGAGACGGCTGCACTTGCACGAGAAGCATCGGGAGCTGCGGGCGAAACATGCTCCGTAGGTAATTTTCCCGTAAGCTCAACATATCTTTTTGTCATCATCTTTTCTTCTACCCCTGACAATGTTTGCTTTCGTGTTTGCTCTAATTGTTTTTTCTCTAAATATGAAACACGATCTTGTGCAACTTTCTCTGAAGCGTGTTTGATAAATACATCCATTCCATTTTCAATCGCTTGCATCATGTCTGCCAATTTTCTTCCTGATATTCCAAGACCACCCGTTTCTACAGGGCGTTCTATTTGCTTTTGTGTATCAGCAGCATTTCTCACTTCACGAAAACGAGACTCGACAATTTGTCTGCATCGGGTCACGAGCGTTCCGTCAGAGAGTTGCATGGGCTCAAGTGCACAAATACTCCCAACCATTTCTTCAATGCTTCCAGGTGCTGCCACAGGAGTTTCCATTGCAGTCTGTTTCTTTGTTTTCACCATTTCGATTTCATGGGCATCCTCTACCTGTGATTCTTTTGTTACTCCGTTTGATTGTTCACGACCGAGACCCTCAACCGATCTTGTCCGCTGC
>CAIKXH010000094.1 GCA_903831335.1 Candidatus Uhrbacteria bacterium
CATAATCTTTGTTTATGAAACGTCTTGCGATCCATCTGAGTATTTTGTTTCAACTGTTTGTTCTTTCAAATCTCCCAGCATTTGCCGCCCCTGCTGCTACCACCACAACAGCACCTGATTCGCCAGCGAGTCTCATGACAAAAGGTTTGTCTGATTCAAATACCACAGCTGGCTACACAGCCCTTCCTATTCCAACACTTGTTGGACGCATGGTCGGTCTTGTCATTGGACTTATAGGAATGATATTTGTGGTAAAAATGGTGCAGGCGGGAATTCTTTACATGACAGCAGCAGGTGATGGAAAGAAGGTTGATGAAGCAAAAAAAATCATCGTTCAATCTATTATCGGAATCGTTCTGGTTGTTGCGGCTTATGCCATCAGTTCATTCGTTATCAATCAGTTGGCAACTGCCACTTCATAATTTATAAACCAACATTGTTATTTAACACAAACTATATGAACAAAAGTTTTCTCAAATTCGGAGCATACGTAGGTTCACTTCCAGTTTTATTTCTTCCTGTTTCTGTGTTGGCAGCAGCACTCCCTCCTGGTCAAGGTATTCAAGGAGCACAACAATCTCTCACTACAATTAAAGAGCAATCAGGAGTAGGAACGGGAGCACAAGAGCTTCCAACGCTTATTGGAAGAATTATCGGGCTTGTAGTTGGAGTCGTTGGAATCCTCTTAGTTGTCAGAATTGTCCAAGCTGGTATTCTTTATATGACATCAGCAGGTGACGGAAAGAAAGTGGATGAAGCAAAAAAACTCATGGTACAGAACGTTATCGGAATCGTTATCATCGTTAGTGCGTACGCAATTTCAAGTTTCGTTATCAATCAAATTGCTACAGCAACAGGATCCGTATAAAACAAAAATTTTGCAGCAAAGCGATCGCTTTGCTGCTTTTTTTTAAAAAAATACCTTGGCACAATTCATCTCAGTTTCCTGATAGAACTGCGCCAAGGTGAGTTGATGATCAATACACGGGGTCTCCATTTCGTGCATTGATGTCGGCACGACCAAGCGAATCGCGTCCGATCGAGTTGCTTTTGAACCGCAATCGTCTTGGACTTCCCCAAACAGTCTGCGGAGGAAGCCCGGAAACAAGCACTGTCGATACGGGTATGAGGTAAACCAGCTCTATCGTATCCCCGGGCTCGTAACCAACAAAAATCGTGTCTAGAAACATCGGATCGAAACCTTTTGCGGGGATCGAGTCCGGCTTCTTGTCACCATTAAGATCGGTATAAAACTCGAGAAATCTGACTGGTGCACCTTTGTGTGCCACTGCAATCGGCTGGCCATTTCTGTACACAACAACGCGTTGCATTCCGGATCTTCCAAACAAGTTGATTGCTCCTTGGTTGATGCTATAGATCTCCGCACGAAACGGGGATCCGCCAAACATATCCCAGGTGGCAGCCGCATAAGGTGCTTCCATGACCTGGAACGGCACTCCCATCTGTTGGGGTGGCATCATTCCTGCCTGGGGTTGCGGTTGCTGTTGTGGAGTTGCGGCCACTTCCGGCTTCGGGGTCTGCTTGGAAGCAGCCTCGAGTGCCTTCAGTGTCTTTGTGATGGAGTCGAGGAGCGTACGCTGTTGTGCGAGCTCCTTTTTGATCTCCCTTGCACCCGCACCATCTGCCCGCGACTTGAATTCGAGGACCGTGATGCTGACTGCCAAGTGACACTGCGAACGCGCCAGTGTCATCGAGGTCGAGGTGCCCGCGAACTTCGCGTCACACTCGGCCTTCTTGGCTGCGATCTGCGCCTCGGTCGGAACTTCCGCCGTTTGCGCGAACGCAATCGAGGAGATGAGAGCGAACAGAAGAGAAACGAGAATCGACTTCATGGGAACTCCTTGGTGGCCGAGTCGGCCATGCGTCAGAGCGAGTGCTTTTCTCAACCCTGACAAAGTCTTGTGAGACCGACTCGGGAACACCCCGTGTCGATCTACTTACCTCTTTCGATCTTGCCGACCTTCTTCATGAGGACCGTCTGGTCCTCTTCGATGCATGCAAGACGTTCAGCTTGCGTCACGCTCGCTCTGTCTTTGGGACAGACAGCGCTCGTGCTTCCACCAGCTTGCACAGGCTGTGCTTGGGGTGGCTGCACATAGACGGGCTGTTCGCCGAGGCGTGGCAGGTAACCCGTGCCACCACCCAAGCTTGCATACTCTGTCATTGCGAGCGCTGATCCGGCTCCGTACTGGCCGTAGCCATATCCGTAGCCGTACTGGCCGAACTGATACCCGGCCTGCGTGTCGGAACGACTCGCATCCTGACCGAGAGTCGTGGGCATGCCCTTCGCGACCGCCGCCTTGGCAACCGCTCCGGCATCCGCGACTTCCTGGCGACGGATTTCGAGCGACGCGAGCCGCCCCGCGTTGCACCCAAAGCCTTCGCACTTGGAATCTGAATTCGTCGTCTTCACGACCGACTTTCCGTCGGCTGTGGTCGACGTCTCGGTGATCGTTTGCTTCATCTGCGCGCAGCTCGCGCACAGAACCAAGAGACCCAATACCAAGAATCGCTTCATGACTTCCTTTGCCGACTCGTCTTGTGACTGTCGGATTCTCTAAACGCCCACTATTACCAAACCAATGGAAATGACGGGCTTCGATTGAAAGAACAAAGTGGATTTGAATACCTTATTCAAGCCCTTTTTGTGCTTTCTATCTCACTTTCGAACGGATTACTATACCACAAAAATGCCTTTTTGTCAAGTGTTTTAGGGGTTTTTCTTGACATTTTCGGTCATTTTGCTGTACTAATCTTATGGAGGTGACACTATGGCGGCCCAAAAAGCAGAGGATCTATCGCACCTAATACAATATCGTGATTCTGAAGAGTCCTATCAAACCCTTCTAAATGTGACACGGCAAATTCTAGCCGAACGTCTACGAAGTCCGATTTTCATCCCTGAAGATCTCTGGGCAAGACACCCCTTCTTTGGAATCACTGGTGGGGTTTACATACCACCAACCAAAAAAGCCCCCATAGAGTGGAGTGACTTACTGGATGCATTCAGGAACGATCAAAACAAAGACAGCCACGACGTCATCGTTATTCAGCTCATCCGATCTTTTCTCTTCTATGCCGTCTCCCGCGGAGACATGAAGCGAGATCGGTTGATCTCCTCAGAAAATACTCTAAGCGGATTCTCTTTTGTAGAACCAACCCCAAAACCTAGTCCACAGCAAAGAGCACCACCAAAGAAAAAATAACCTTCTCTCTTCCGGCATTCTGTCGGAATTTTTTATATAAAAAAATCGAAGTGCTTTCACACCTCGATAAGAGTCTCATTCACATCCGAGTCGCTTGCGCGCTGCGGCAGAGTAGTCTTTGTAAGAATCACACTCATCTTCTGCTCGCGGTTTCTTTACCGACGACTTTTGATATGTGTGCTTCTTTTCAGAGACCTGAGTAACTTCTTCTACAACGGGCGCCGCCACTACTGGCTGTGCAGCAACCGGCTTCGGTTGCTCACGCACCGTTGTCAAAAGAGTGCCCGGAGTCTTCTTTGCAAAAAATGCATTGATGTCGTCGCCCACCCATGGCCATGCGGCAAGGAAAAGCACGAATGCAATTCCAACACCGCGCAACCACCAATTGGAACGATACTCGAGGTTGATCACCTCACCATGCAGAGTCTCCCGATTGACCACCTCGATCTTACGAATGATCTTCGCCACGGCATATCCGGAAACAACCAAGACAAGAAGAGATGTGAGCAACTTCGATGCCATGAAGTAGTCCTTCACGTCAACCGCTGTATACCCATTCACTTTCAGGAAAACAATTCCGAAGATGACTGCGAACATGAACGTGGAAATCACTCCAAACAGACGCAAGGTTCTGCGTGTCCGAAGACGCGCTTCCTCTTTGAATCCGTAAGCATTGAGCCCCATGTTGATCGCGATCGCAGTGATGGTACTGATGAAGATCGCAAACCGGTAAGTAGGAGAAGCTCCGATGAACAGGAGCATCATGAGAATGGCCATATGAAGGCCGATAAACATGATGAGGATTCGGCCCTTGTTCACGAGCCAATCTTCTTCTTTCTCTTTCAAGCTAGGCAACATCGCCTTCAGCACATCAAGCGAGGCTTGAATGGGCGTAAAGGAGAACAGTTCCGCAATCATGATTCCACCACCGAACAGAACCAGTGGGATCGCAAGCGAGTTGTCAGCAGCAAGGAAAAGCCCACCGACAAGGAACATGAGCGCAGCGACAAGGAACAAAACGGTAGCGGCGAGGCCAATCCTGAATGTCCACTTTCCAACGATCTTCGAAAACACTGCTGCAGTTTTCATCCAGCCTTCGCCGGATTCGAGCATGTGATTCGCCTGCTCAAGAGCAACACGAACCTTGTTCACGAAGGTGAGCTTACCGCCCATCCACATGTGGATGTAGGTCCAGATGGACTTCATCTCATCAGCACTGAACAGCCTTCCGTCTTCTGGGACGAACTGCTTTCCAAGCTTGTTGATGTAGATGGCTTTTGACACGTCTTGAATGAAATCGATGACGACTCTCTGGTGAATTGGATCAAGGTTGTTGATGCTTTTCGCCACGTTCTTCATGAACGCATCGCCAGCATCGTCGACCTTTTCCTGCTCATCCTTCGGATCGTCCTTCTTCTTTTCTTCCTTTGGTGCAAGAGCGGCCTTCGCAAGCACAATCAACTCAGGATCCATCGGAACAGACACAGGCATGCGCATGAGTGCGGTTGCGAGCGGAACCTCTCGGCCCTTGTAGGGCTCAACAGGGAACCACTGCTTTCGCGTGCGCGGCTGATTGTTCTGATTGTTTTGATTCCCTCTTCCGTTTCGGTTCCCTTGATTCTGATCATTTGCATTATCGATCGGAACATCTCGCCAATCACCCTTGTGAGTGGCATACCAATCGAGGGCAAACTTCTTGCCAGCCGGACCAGAGAGAATCACTGCCCCGAACTGATCGTACTGAAGCTTTCCTTCTGCATTACGCTCAGGAAAAAAGAGACTGTATTTTTCCCAGTAATCGATCCCGTCTTCCGACAGAACCTCATAGGCAAAATCGTATGCGCCCACCTTTTGAGGTGTGTCCAGCATTCCTGCTTCCACAGAATCGTCAGAGCGAATCTTGGCGATTGCTTCAGCCACATCCGTATCAAACGTATCGCTCAGACCCTCAGCACTACCAACAAGCAGACCAGGGAGAACGTGTTGCAGAATGAAGCGAACTTCACGCATCACAGGACTCTGATCTTCGATCCCGATGACGCTCCAATCAATCATCTGAAGCCATTTCACAAAACCTGCTGCAACTGTTGTCAGTGCGATGCCGGTTGCGTGAGACCCAAATGTTGCCTGAACGATCTTCAGGAACTGACTGTCTCGAATTCCTACGAGGAAATCAGCGGCAGCGTTTCTGGCGTTTTTGCCCTTTGCGATTTCTGCCTTGATTCGATCAGAGATCTGGTCATGCATCCAACGCTCAGTACCTTCACGACCCGCTGCTCCCAAAATAGCTTTGATGTCGAACATCTGTTTCTCCTGTGTGCGGCATCTGCCGTAGTTGTAGAGAACGAAACGCCGCACACGATTTTTGATCACACAGAACTTCCGTGTGAAAATCGCATTTTGCGTTGGGTGTTCTTCATCTGTTTGGCATATGCCTTTCTCAGGAAGAACACCTCTTATTTACTCTATTTTTAGATTTTTGTCAACCATACATATCAAAAAATGTTGGTAAAACAAAACAAAAATCGATCTTTTGATCGATTTGTTATGAAATATTGACGAAATGGCTTTTGCTATACCAGTAAGGCTTCTACTTCTGCTCCTGTTGCCTTTTGACGAATCAATTCTGTGACTGCTTTTCGATCTCCATTTCTTCCAACTAATATCGCGCCAACAATCTGATTCTTTCTGATAAAAAATTCCGTAACCCCTCCGTCGTTTACACTTCCAATCATCTTTGTTTCATCTGCATCAGACCTTGATACATCTCCGATAAAGATCACGTCGATTCCGACAATGTCCATTGCATATGAAGACACAAGATCAAAAGAAACTTTCTCACCAAACATGTTTTTTGCCACACAACGTCCTTGCATTTGTGCATTCATCCAGCTTGCAACATGCAAATGACGGCCATATCGCTCATCAAAATATTCTGCAACATCACCCGCAACAAAAATATCCTGAACGTTTGTTTCTAAAAATTGATTTGCAATAATTCCTTGATTTACTTCAATACCAGAATCTTTCAAAAAGGAAAAATGCGGCGCCACACCAACACCAAGACCCATAAGGTCACAAGGATGCGTTTGTCCGTTTGTTAAAAATGCTTCGATCTTCTTGTCACCAAGAAATTCAATTTCTTTTGCGTTTTCTAAAACAACAATTCCGCTTTGCACCAATTGATTTTTGATCAGCTCTCCCGCCTCTTTCGACAAACCTCGAGACCACATGTGTGATCCGCGATACGCGATCGTTGTTTGTAAATTTGCCTCATGAAAAATATTCAAATATTCACTTGCAATAAATCCACCACCATAAATTCCTACCTTCGCATCCTTAGGAAGGGCGCGCAAAAGTTCAACAAGATGATCTGCGTCGTCGAGTGTTCGAAGATATGAAAGGCCAGGAAGATCTTGCTCCATGAGTTTTACTTCTACTCCGCTTGCGATCAACAGCTTGTCGTATTCAACCTCCCTTCCACTTAACAATTCGACGAATTTATTTTTTGTATCCACTCGCAGAACAATTTCTCCCGTGAGCCATTCAATCTTTTGTTCTTCATACCAAGATTCTCCGGCGGAGCCGGATCCGGCTCCGCCGGACTTTTTCAAAAACACGCGTTCACGAGGAATTTTTCCCTTAATGTAATGCGGCAACAAAACACGCGAATAAAGCGCGTGATATTCCTCTGAAATTAAGGTGATTTCAGAATCCGGATCAAGTTTCCGCAACTCCTCTGCAGCTGTTGTTCCAGCAATTCCACCACCAATGATGACGTAGTGCATAAAGAAAAGAGTAGAAGAGTAGTAAAGTAGAAGAGTAGTAAAGTAAATATTCATTCCTCACTTTACTTCTTCACTACTTTTCTACTCTCCTACTTCCAAAATTACATATCTGGAAACAATTGTTTCCCCGCTTCATCATAAATATAGACAGCGAGTGTTGGGCATGATTGAGCTCCAAGCAAAATGTTTTCCATTTGTGCTTCTGTGACTTCCATCCAGCGCTCATATTTTGATCCGTCCGGCTCTGTTCCGTGATCTAATACGTATGCTTTGTTTTCATTATTCATTTGAAATGTGTCTGGGGCAATGGTGACACAAGAGGCTGCTCCAATACACAAATCCTCATCAACCTTAACTTTTATACGTGGCATAGGATAAATGGTTAGTAGTTGGTAGTTAGAAGTTGGTAGTTAGGATAGAAGCGAGTTTTAAACCCTAACTTCGAACTACTAACTACTTTCCTCCGAAATATTTTTCTTTATAGAAACGAATGAGTTCTTCTACCGCGGGTAAGCAATTTGGATTTCCGATTCCCACTTTTGTTTTCTGTTGAACGAGTTCAAGTGTATGTGCACCTTCAAGCACAGCTTCTTCAATATCATGGTCTGTTACTTTTGAAACAGGATCGATAATGCGAGCACTCTCTACAACAATTTTATCAAATTTATTCTCTCTACGATAGAAATCATTGATTGCATCACGCAGTGCCTTGTCGCAAAGAACCGAGCAATGAAATTTTCTTTGTGGAAGTCCACCGAGACGTTCCATGATATCTTGCGGTTTTAATGCGCGTGCTTCTTCAAGCGTCATTCCACCATTCTCTGTCACAATCTCTGAGGCCATTGAGGTTGAGGCGATTGCACTTCCGCATCCGAATGTTTTCCATTTAAATTCTTGAATGCGTTCTGTTTCTGGATCTACTTTCATCCAGACGCGCAACTCATCTCCGCATGCTGGTGAACCCACTTTTCCAACTGCATTGAATTGTGATTCATCCGCATCTTGTTCCATGAAATTTTTTGGATGAAAAAAATGCTCCTTCACAATATCTGTGTAGAACCAAGATTTTGTTTGATCATGTGAGGCGACATCGCCTTGTGTGCCAGCGATAGGATCAAGTTTGTGGGACATAGTTGGGGGGGGGTAGTAAAGAAGAAAAGTAGTAGAGTAGTAAGGCAAATTAAATAAGAAGCTTTTTGTGTTCAACTTTTCTACTTTTCTACTCTCCTACTTTACTACTTTTCTTACATCCAATACTTCTCATCCACGCGAACAGGACTAATAGAGCGCAATGTTTCAACAAGTGGCGGAAGTGTTTTTAAAACGAATTCAATATCTTTCTCTGTTGTGGAATGTCCGAGAGAGAATCGCATGGAACCATGCGCAACCTCGTAAGGAAATCCGAGCGCGAGAATAACGTGAGACGGGTCTAGAGAAGCAGATGTGCATGCAGAACCTGTCGACACATAAATCCCTGCAGCGTCGAGATAGAGCAACAAAGCTTCACCTTCAATGTCCATGAACGAAATATTCACATTGTTCGGCAAGCGTTGTTCCTTATCACCATTCAAACGAGTTCGTGGAATCGTCGACAATATTCCTTCAATGAGTTTGTTGCGAAGCACCTCGAGTCGAGAAGATTCTTTTACACGATCAGCCTGTGCGAGTTCAAGAGCTTTTGCCATTCCGATTATCCCCGGCACATTTTCTGTTCCTGGACGAATTCCTCTTTCTTGAGCGCCGCCGAACTGTAAAGGTTCGAGCTTGATTCCTCTTTTTACATACAAAAGTCCTACACCTTTTGGTCCATACATTTTCGACCCATTCAGGGTTAGCATGTCTACATGCAACTTCTCAACATTCAAATCAAGATACCCCGTAGCCTGACATGCATCTGTATGAAATACCAAATGCGGCAAATTGTGTTCTTCACGATATTTCTGAATCATGTTTCCCATTTCTGCAATCGGCTGAATGGTTCCAATTTCATTGTTTGCATACATCACAGAAACGAGAATTGTTTCTGGTCTGAGCGCCTTTGCGATCGAGTCCACAGAAATCATTCCATCTCTGTCTGGAGCAATATACGTCACTTCAAATCCTTCTTTTTTTTCAAGACGAATACACGCTTCTAAAACAGCATGGTGTTCAAACGAGGTTGTGATGATGTGATTTCCAAATTGTTTATTCATTCGTGCATGACCCAGAATCGCAAGATTGTCTGATTCTGTTCCACCTGATGTAAATAAAATTTCATCTGCTCTCACGTGCAAAATTTGCGCAATCGATTCGCGGGCTTGTCGAACATCATCAGTCACAATCTTTCCTGTTGAATGAAAACTGGATGGATTCCCATACTTTTCATCCAGATACGGCAACATAGCCTCGCGCACACGAGGATCTAATGGAGTTGTTGCGGCGTGATCAAGATAAATGTCTTGCATAATCGTTGGCGAGTATAACAAAAAAGTCGTTGAAAATCAACGGCTCTACCCTGTTTTGATTATTCAGCTTCTATTTCCTCATTAACTGCTGCAAATAATTCAGGATTCTCAATAAATTCCTTATAACACTCATCTGTATCAAAGAAAAAAACCTCTTGATTATTTGG
>CAIKXH010000095.1 GCA_903831335.1 Candidatus Uhrbacteria bacterium
ATTTTCACAAGTGATGGCAATGCCTCGCACCCTTCACTCTTACGATCGCAATGTGTTTTTTCTACAAGCTCTCTTCCTAAGGACTGATTTGAAGAATATTTACTCATTCCTGTTGCAATATAATCCCCAAGCCCTGCCTGACAAAGCGCATATGAAGGATCTGCCTTCAGTGCTTTCATAATATAAATCATTTCATGCAAGGATTCAGTCACTAACCAACCCTTACGATTATCTCCCCAGTTCAACCCAGCAGAAATTCCAAGCGCAATGGCGTACACATTTTTTAATACCCCAGCCACGGCTACACTCTTCACATTTTCCGCATGCGTCAAATGTAAATCATCGCAAGAAAAAACTGATTCAATTTTTTTATAATCCGCAACAGATTTTGTTGCAACACACGCAGCTCCTCCACGACCAGCCACAAGTTCTTCTGCAAGCATTGGTCCTGAGAGCAAAACAAATGGCTGTCCTTTTGGAAGCATGTCTTTTGCCAAACCATCAATAAACAATTTTGTTTTTGCTTCAATCCCTTTTGAAACAAAGACACAAATTGTCTTCTTTTTAAGAACGGGAACAATAGGCTTTACAGCTAAACGTAAAATCCAAGATGGTACACAAATGAATAATACATCTGCCATCGAAACGACTTCTTCCAGAGACTTTTGTCCTTTCACTTTTTTTGGATCTGCATCCCACTGTTCAACATGAACTCCGGAATGTGCAACAAGCTTTGCAAGTGCAGTCCCAATCTCCCCCGCGCCGATAAATGATACGTTTAATTGTTGTTTCATACCGCCCAATTGTAACACGGGCGCAAAACCATTGACAAAAAGCAAAAAATATCGTACGTTCGTTGCCATCCAGGAGGTGTTCTTTGAGAATCTATACCGAACAGAAGCTCAGTTTCATCTTTGGTGCTGAATCGACCGGTAGGACGCCAGAAAAACGCGCTGCGACTTCCAGTGCTGTCTGTGTTCGTACGCAAAACGAACTCCTATTCTATCGAGACATGGATGAATTGCGGGAGTGTAGCGACGATCAAAATCCTCAGAATGTTTTCATTGTTTCCGCTTCCGATGCATTGCGCGTCTACGGCATGGAAGCGATCGAAGGTGCAATTGATCGGGGTTTCTCTGTCATCAAGAAAATTCCGCCTGGTGATACTGTTCGTGAAACACGTCACCAAAAGGGCTGGACGCAAGAAGAACTTGCACAACGTTCGCGCCTCACGACCAAAGAAGTCGAAGAAGCAGAAGACACAAGCCTTCGCTCCAATTACAAACTGATCTTCGTTCCCATCTGCCAAGCACTCGGACTTGACCCACTGACGCTCGGCCTTTAGACGCATGAAACATGCGTCTTTTTTTATTCCGTAAAATGGCGGGATTCGCAAAATATTTTGATTTTATTTGTAAATAAAAAAGTCGTGAATACATTCACGACCTAAAGAGTCTTACCTACCAACTCGTATCCGAAGATGACGAGGACGAGGACGAGGAGTCGCTTGAAGAACCCCATGAGGTATCACTCGAAGAACTTCCCGAGGAACCCCACGAAGAGCTGCTCGAGGACGAAGAACCGCCACTCGAACCATAGGAAGAACCACCATAACTCGAATGACTGTAGCTGCTGCGACGTGCTGCCTCTGCAGCCTCTTCTGCTGCTTCACGACGACGACGTTCTGCACGCCGTGCCGATTCCGCAGCTTCTTCCAATTCACGCTGTCTACGCGCCGCTTCGGCACGCTGACGACGCTGGCGCTCTTGCTCTGCCTCGTACGCATTCTGCGCAGCGCGAGCTTCTTGATCCCACACAGCCTGCTGTTCGTCGAGCTGACGTTGCAGAGTGGTGTAATCAAGTGCTGAGGTGATGTTGAACTTCGGGGCACGATAAGTGAGAGATGAACTCCGACCGTACCCAGCAATTTTCTGCTCTGCTGCCTGACGATTGGATTCCATGCGAGCGAGTTGAGACTCGAACGTATGCTTCTTCTGATCCAGATCTTTGCAAATACGAATCGCTTGCTTGTAGGCATCCGTCACTTTGTCGAATGCGGAAACCGCTTTCTCTGCCGTGGTTCGCGCATTCAAAAAACGCTTTTCGTTCTGCTGACGCACAGCCTTTTCCAAAACCCGATCGGCTTCGGCAAGGAAATCCGCAGCAGCGCGGAGTGATGCTTCCGCAGAGGACACATTGCTGTGCACCTTAGACGCTGACGCAACCACTTGCTTTGCGGATGCGACAATGTTTGTCGCCTGTTGGCGCGCAGCGTGCATCCGCACAAACGCTTCATCCGCACCGGTTTTGGCCGATGCGATCACAGCTGTCTGATGCACGCACTTTTTGTAAAGCGCGACAATCTTTGCCGACTGTCCCTGAATTTCTGAGACCTCATCAGAAGATGCGAGCAAGCCAGCGAGACGATCTTCTTCTTGCCGTGCTGTTTGAAACGTAATCATCGGATCATCATCCGGATCGCAGACGACTCCGTCTGTGACTGGCGACATTTCGATGCGTCCTGCCTTTGCAAGACCAACAGCCTTCACAAGCATCTGAATCTGTCCCTCAAGCTCTTGCTCCGCATCCTTCAGTTCCTTCACACGTTCAACAAACGCGATCGGATCATTGTTGCGGAGATTCGTGAGCTCATTCCAAACCTTATCATCAGACACATCATCGCCGTAAAGCGGGTGGAAACAAACCCAACGATCCGGGATACCGTTTGCCCGAATCAGTTCGAACAGTTCATCCATCTTCTTGTGCGAGAACGAATCACGCACGGTCGTATACAACAGTTCTGAAGCTTCCTTGAGCTTATTCCAGCCCCCGATGGTCACCTCGTACTTGGCCTTCAATTCTTTCATCAGGTTGTCGGGATTGATCTCAATCACCTTGGTCTGACTTCCGAACAGATCAGCCGGATTCAACTGTCCTGTATCGAACTTGAATGTGTTCTCAAGCTGCGTGATCGCGTCGAGAAGCGGCTTTGTGTTGAACAATGACGCCTTCGATGCGAGCACCTTGTACTTGCCAAGGTTCACACCCATCGCTTGTACGAGAGAGAAGATCTCATCAACGGTAGCAGTCACACTTGCGTACAACACACCCGTTTTGCCAGTCGCCTTTTCAAGGCGTGCGCACTTTTCACGGTCTGTGTAAAAATCCACATACCGTGACGATGCGTTTGCAATGCGTTCTTCCCACTTATCGCGAAGCGAAATCCATTCCTTTTGGAGGTGAATGTAACGCACGCGCTTGAAAAAGTATGAAGCGCACAAGCCAAGAAGGAGCAGCACAAGAAACGTCCAAAAAGCACCAGTCTTGATTGCCTCGTTTCGCTGCACTGTTTCGATTTCATTGATCTCAGCAGAAAACTTATCCGCCGTCGCCTTGAGCGACAACGCTGTTTCATTCATCTGAACAGTCTGCGACGCACCAAGGACATCGTTTGCACGAGAAAGCGCCGCCCCGTAAGACGATACGTCCTTCGGGAGAGATTCCTTCTTTTCAAGCATTGCCGAGATGCGGGCGGTCTGATGTTCGAGCGCCGTATGCGCAGCCTTGTGTGCAGACACAGCCGCATCAAGAACGTCGACCGTTGGTTTCATCGAGCCTGCGAACTGCACCATACTTTCGCGATCATCTTTCGAACGAACAGCGATAGCTTTGATGAGAAGCTCCTGGTAACTCGAGGCATCCGCAGGAAGATCATTCTTTGAATCAAGCAAAGATTGCAGACGCATGATCTGACCACTCAGTTCAGCGCGTGCACTTTGCATGACACGTTCCTTTTGCGCGAACACTTCCGCTTCTACTCGCTTTGCTTCCTCAATGCGTGCCGCTTCTGCTCTTGCGGCAATAAGCATTGGATCCGTCTGATCGAAGAGGTAATCATCGATCGCCTTGATCATCGATTTGATTCCACCCTTTGGATCTTTTGGCGTTCCTTTTACTGCACGGTCAAAGATCTGCAAGTAAGGAAGATGTGCATCGCGTTCGAATCCAAGTTCAGACTTGAACTTGACCCCCGCAAGCAAACCGAGCTTGCGTGGGTTGTATGAGAGTACAATGATCTGACTCACGGCAGGATCGAAGCCACCGGCGTCAGTCCAATCTGCGGCCAAGCCGTCCGTTGCGTCATGCGTCCGCGTACTTTCATCACCACTGCCCGGCAAATCCCGGATCACGACGATGTAGTAGGGGAAATGCAGGGACTTCACAGCCTCATTGAGCTCGTCGAGTCCAGCTCGGCGCACGAGCAGTGGATCAAAGTCCGCCGGAATCGTGTACACAAACTGTCCCTTTACGAGTGTGGGTGCCATGAGATGCCCGCTTGCAAACACAGAAACTGGAAGCAGCAGTGCCGCAACCAGAAGCGCAAAAAGCGTGGGTTTCATCTAAATAAACCTCCTGTTTTATTGTTAAGGAGCGAACGTGCCACAAGAATTGTGACCCGAAAAAATACCAGAAAAAGACAATTTTGTCAATCTAAACCGGCTGTTTCTGTAACAATCTTGACGTTTCTCACTAAATTGAATATCATAGCGCCACTGATTATGGCCCCATCGTCTAATGGTTAGGACATCAGGTTTTTCCGGCGAAGCCGGACCCGGCTCCGCCGGGCATCCCAATATGTTTTACGTTTACGTATTACAAAGCATGAACCATGATCGGCTCTATGTCGGTATGTCAGAAGATATTGAGCAACGACTAAAAGAACACAACGCAGGAAAAACAAAATCCATCAAAGCCTATATTCCTTACACATTAATTCATTCCGAATGTTATCAGAATAAAACAGATGCCTTAAAAAGAGAGAGGCAAATAAAAAATTCTGGTAAGATCAGACAGGAATTAAAACAAGGAAGTTATAAGGCCCCATCGTCTAATGGTTAGGACATCAGGTTTTCATCCTGGTAACCGGGGTTCAATTCCCCGTGGGGTCACCACAAAAAACACATCCGTGACTTTTTCGCTACCGGTCACACAAAAGATGTGTTTTTTGTTTTGACTCATGTTCCTGAACGGTACAGGTTTTTCCGGCGAAGCCGGACCCGGCTCCGCCGGGCATCCTGGTAACCGGGGTTCAATTCCCCGTGGGGTCACCACAAAAACTTTTGCACAAAACAAAAATACGTATCCCGTGACTTTTTCGCTACCGGTCACACAAGGATACGTATTTTTGTTTTTCAAAAGTCCAACCAATGGAACATGAAGATTCTTCATCACACCAGACTCACCAAGAATAATCAGGTACACTACTCCCATATGATGTTCTATCTTCCATTTGTTTTCCTCTTTGGCGGAGCTTTAGGTTGGATCATTGATACCCTTGATCGTTCCATTGACCGCAGGCACTTTACAGAAGGAAGTGCGTTTCACATCCCCTTTCTTCCTATCTACGGATTTGGAGGAGTTCTCCTTGTTCTCGCAAACCCCATTCTCCCACAAAATATTTTCCTTTCATTTTTATACATCGGAATTCTGATGGGGGCGCTTGAATATCTTGGAGGACTCTATTGTGAATGTGTCTTGAAGCGCCGTCTTTGGAATTATAAATCAAAATATAATATCCAAGGTCACACAGATTTGTATCACGCATTTGCGTGGGGTGCACTTGGTCTTCTATTTCTCCAAATAGAGCCGTCTCTTCTCATGCTTTTTCAAAAAATTCTCATCTAAAAAAACCGAGGTGCAACCACCTCGGTTTTTTTAATTTCTACACAAGCATTTTCGCCACAGCCTCTACAGCTGCCTTTGCGTAAGGTCTTACGCGTTTCTCAATTTGATCTGGTAAAATTTCTGGTCCTAAAATTCCAAGCCCGATTGGTTTCATGAATTCAAGTTGCAATCGAATGATCGCATCATACACAACCTCCCCCATCACAAGCCCATGCTTTGTTTCACCACGTTCGATAATTCCGAGTGCAGCGGCGCCATCGATATCATCGCGCATGAGTAAACGTTTAAGCGCAAGCGGTTTTTCGATCGAACCAGGAACCCATACTTCCTCGACGATCTCGAGTCCCAATTCTTTTGCCGTCTCCCGAGCTGACTCAAGCATTTGCATTCCATACTCCTTATGAAAAGAACCAAGAACAAGGGCGATGCGTTTTGACATAGGATTTACTTGTGTCATTGCGAGGGGGTTCGACGACCGCGGCAATCTTTCCGAACCACAGAGACACAAGATTGCTTCGTCGTCGATGACTCCTCCTCGCAATGAC
>CAIKXH010000096.1 GCA_903831335.1 Candidatus Uhrbacteria bacterium
GTACAAGAAACTCCAGACCTTACTTTTACCCTTACAACGATTTCAAGCGATGAATTTGTAAACGTTGCAAATGAAATTAAAGAAGAACTGGGTCTCCTTGGAATTGGTATTACCATAAAAACAGTAGAAGCAGACCGTTTCATGAGCGATGTCATTACTACACAAGACTTCGAGCTTCTTCTTGCGGCAAATTATGGCGCCACAGACCCAGACCCCTACTTTTTCTGGCATTCATCACAAACAGGTAAAGGAGGGTTCAATATCACCAATTATCAAAATACAGAGGTAGATAAACTCCTTGAAAAAGCTCGAATTGCAAAAACAGACGCAAATCGCACAGAGGCCTATCGACAATTCCAGTCAATTCTGGTAAAAGACGTTCCAGCTGTTTTCCTCTACCAATCCATGTATACGTTTGTGGAACCAAAAAAGATCCACATGAATCCCCCATCACAACTCAGAATTCCATCCGATCGATTCGCAAATGTCACAGATTGGTATATTAAGACAAAACAAACATTAAAATAGGATCGGGAGTCAAAGAGTCGTAAAGTCAAAAAGTGAATGAAGAAAATTATTTGATACAATAATATAACTCCAACACTTTTTCACTCTTTCACTTTTTGACTTTCCTTATGCGGATGTGGCGGAATGGTATACGCGCAGGTCTCAGAAGCCTGTGGGCGCAAGCCCTTGGAGGTTCAAGTCCTCTCATCCGCACCATCCTTCGCTGGATGACGGCTGTTAAACACGTTACAATAGACTCATCAACAACACGTGGCATTTTCCGGATGTTCTCTTATGGAGACCATCTCAAAAAGTTCGCGTGTTCGTCGTGATTCTATAAGGAGAGAGATTGTCCTTTTACAATTGAAAATGAGTAGTTAGTAGTTTGTAGTTAGTAGTTAGGGGAAAAATTTTACCCAAATCTCAAACCACATTCGAAAAACTACTTTATGATACAAGGGATTATCTGAAAATAGGAATGTTTTTTGTTTTTAATTTTCTCTTACTTCCCTAACTCCTAACTACAAACTACTAACTACTGATTTATGGTACAACCAACAAAACCCCCAGCACCAAAACCTGGAGGAAGCAACAAATTCAAAGGCCGCGTTTTTCGCGCGCAACCAAGACGCTTCGTAGAAGCACCAACAACCGTCTCTTCTGTTAAAACCTATTCCACTTCAAGTGGTGACAAGCTCCGCATTATGGTGCTTGGTGGATGTGAAGAAGTCGGTCGTAACTGTACACTCCTTGAGTATAAGGATGACATCGTCATTATTGACATGGGACTTCAATTCCCAGAGGAAGACATGCCAGGAGTTGATTACATCATTCCGAACATGACGTACTTGAAAGGCAAGGAAAAAAATATTCGTGGTGTAATCATCACCCACGGTCACTATGACCACATTGGTGCGATTCCTCATACCGTTCCAAATATCGGAAACCCTACCATTTACGCGCTTCCAATGTCCGCTGGAATCATCAAGCGCAGACAGGAAGATTTCCATACACGCCCACTTAACCTGAAAGTTACAAAGAATACAGACATTCTCAAGCTGGGTGCCTTCACTGTTTCCTTCTTCCACATCAACCACAATATTCCTGACTCTGTCGGAATTGTTGTTGAAACACCTGTCGGAACTGTTTGTCACACAGGAGACTGGAAATTCGATTTCCATCCAGCCGGAACAGAACATGCAGACTTTCAAACAATTGCAGCGATTGGAAAGAAGGGTGTTTTGGTTCTTATGGGAGACTCAACGAATGCAAACGTTCCAGGTCATCAAATTTCTGAAAAAGTCATTGAAGATGAATTACGCGCTGTCATTGAAAAAGCTCCGGGAAGAATTATCATCGGAACATTCGCTTCCCTTCTTGCTCGCGTGAAACAGATTATTGAAATCTCAGAATCTCTTGGAAAAAAAGTAGCGATCGATGGCTACTCCATGAAAACAAACATTGAAATTGCAAAGGAACTTGGTTTTATCAAATGCCAAGCTTCAACACTCATCAAACCAGAACAAATGGATGGCTATGCAGAAAATAAAATCGTCATGATTTGTACAGGTGCCCAGGGTGAAAAGAAAGCAGCTCTTAGTCGTATTGCGGGAAATGAACACCGAGTAGTCAAAATCCGCAAATCAGACACGGTTATTTTCTCAAGCTCCGTGATTCCGGGAAACGAAGGTTCTGTTCAGCGCCTCATGGATACGCTTTACCGCAAAGGATGCCGCGTCATCAACTACAAAATGATGGACGTCCATGCCGGAGGACACGCCAAAAAAGAAGACATCAAACTCATGCTTGCCCTTTTCAAACCAAAATATTATGTGCCTATTGAAGGAAACCACTTCCTTCTTCGTGAGAACGGAATGGTCGCACAAAGTATGGGATGGAAAGAAGAAAATATTTTCATCGTAGACAACGGACAAATCATGGAATTTTCAAAAGACCATGGTCGTCTCACCAATGAAAAAGTTCCAACAGACTATGTGTTTGTGGATGGTCTTGGTGTAGGAGATGTCTCTCAGGTTGTTTTGCGTGATCGTAAGGTTCTTGCAGAAGATGGAATGGTCGTTGTGATCGTACAGGTTGAAAAACGCTCAGGAAAACTTGTGGGCAGCCCAGACATTGTCTCACGTGGATTTATCTTCATGAAAGATCACACAGAGTTGATCGAAGGAACACGCAAGGAGGTCAAGAAACTGATTATCGATAAAGATCCAAAATCAGAAGCGGATCCAAAATATCTCAGAGATCAGATTCGTGATGAAGTGGGAAAGTTCTTGTTCAAAAAAACAGAACGCCGCCCAATGATCTTGCCAGTGATTATCGAGGTGTAAAAAAAGCGACAGAAGCGACAAAGGCGACAGAGGTTTTGAAGACTCGCTCGAAAGGGCGAGTTTTCTTTTTTACCCTTTCCGCCCTCCCCCTCCCCTGTTACAATACAAATATCGTTAAAAGCAGGCATAAGACTTGCCTCTACAACCACTTTCTCCTATGTCACGTGTCCTCACCGCCCTCAAACCAACAAACATTTTACACATCGGAAACTATTTCGGTGCGATAGAACCGTTTTTACAACAGCAAAAAACAGGAGATACCAACTTTCTGTTTATTGCGGATTATCACTCCATCACCATCCCACAAGATCCAGATGAACTCCGGAAGAATATTTTTTTTGCTACAGCAGCTTATTTGGCTGCGGGTGTGAATCCAGAAAAAACAACTCTCTTTCAACAATCACATATTTCAGAACACACAGAACTCGCATGGATTTTGAACTGTGTTGCATCGATGGGTGAAGTTGAACGCATGACACAATATAAAGACAAAGCCCGCAACAAAGGCGAATCTGTTTCTGTTGGACTCTTTGACTACCCCGTTCTCATGGCTGCCGATATTTTATTGTATGACACGGAAATTGTTCCGGTTGGCGAAGATCAAAAACAACATGTGGAGCTTGCTCGCGATCTTGCAGAAAGATTCAACAATAGATTCGGACAAACATTCGTTATTCCAAAACCTGTGATCAGAGAATCCGGCGCGCGCATTATGGGACTTGATGACCCAGAAAAGAAAATGTCAAAATCGGCTCCAACCGATAAGAATTACATTTCTCTCATGGATGATGAGGCAACCGTTCTTAAAAAAATAAAAAGTGCGATCACAGATTCAGAAGGAACAATCGTCTATCGTGAGCACAGAAAAGGAATCGCTAACATGATGACCATCTATTCCCTTCTCACGGGTGAGTCCATGATCGAAATAGAAAAAACATTTGAAGGAAAAGGATACGGCGATTTCAAAATCGCGCTTGCGGCAAAGGTCTCAGAATTTCTCACACCTCTGCAAGAAAAAATCCAAACATTGCTACAAGATGAAAATCACTTGCATCGCACGCTCGAAATCGGGGCGCAGAAAGCGAGAGCGATTGCAGCAAAGAAAATGATTGAGGTAAGAAAAAAAATCGGAATCGCATAAAGACAAAACAGGGTTGACAATCAGCCCTGTTTTTGTTATGATTCCCTACGTTCTCAAGGATGATCGGGTGATCGCCTAGGCAAACGTCTGGGAGGAAAGTCCGAACACCTGGTGTATAGCAATATGCATCAACAAGAAAAGTTGTTAACGACAACCAAGGATACGCATTCGAGCGCGAGGCGTTGGAGCAATTCACGCTTTGATCCCGAATACAAACCTTAGGGAAAGTACCACAGAGACAATACTAGGGAGAGTAGCTAGTAGTTAGTAGTTGGTAGTTAGGGCGGAAAGAAGAATTTTCCGAAAAAACCTAACTTCGAACTACTAACTACAAACTACTTCCCCGAAAGGTGAAAAGTGATGTGATGTCGCAAGACTACGCATCTCGCTGCATGGTGACATGCATGTGTGGCAAACCCTTTTCGGTGAAAGAGCAAATTTGGTAGCTCGCACGATCTCATTGGCAACAATGAGACAAGATAGATGATCGCCTCACCGGTTTCGATCGGTTAGACAAAATTCGGCTTACAGATCACTCCTTTGGAACTCAAAGAATCTCGCCTCGCGCGAGATTTTTTGATACGATAAAGATCGTAAAGTGAAAAAGTGGTAAAGTGAAAGAGTGAAGGTGTTTCTTTTTTGTTTTTCCATCAAACAACTTTCTATTCCATCACTCTTACACTCATACACTTTTTCACTCTGTCGCCCTTCCCTTATGAAACGCTCCGAACTTGCCTTCACACTTGCCCTTGTTCCGCTCGATTACCTCGCACTCGTTGCCGCGGCAATCGCTGCGTACTATTCGCGCTTTCATCCATACTTCACCACCATTCGTCCGGTGATTTTCACGCTCACCCTTCAACAATATCTCACTATCTTGTTACCGAGTTTGTGTATTTGGATTGGTGTCTTTGCATTCGCTGGACTCTATTCCACTCACCGAAGATCTATCGCAAGAGAACTTTCCCGTGTCGCACTCGCCACATCCTCATCCATGGCACTGGTCTTTTCCCTTCTCTTTTTCTCCCGCACCTTTTTTGATTCCCGATTCATCGCACTCGTCGCATGGTTTTTTTCCATCGTATTCGTTTCCCTTGGACGCCTTGCCATCCGCGGCGTGCAACGCTCACTCATGTCTATGGGAATTAGTGTTCATCGCATTGCTCTTATCGGATCAAATGACACAGCAGAAACTCTCAAAACACTCTTTGAACAAAAACCAAGATTCGGATTACAAATCGTTTCCGTGTTTAAATCGTTTGATGCGACCACAGCAAAAAAACTCAAACAATTAAGAGATCAAGATAAGATCGATGAAATTCTTCTTGCGGATCCTGAGGCAAGCAAAGAGATGACCCTCGCCCTTATCGCCTTTACAGACGTCGAGCATCTTGGTTTTCGATATTCTGCTGATCTTTTTGCAACAGCGGTTGGCCGTTCCGTCATCCACATGTTCTCTGGTATTCCCGTGATCGAAGTACAAAAAACTCCGCTTGATGGATGGGGAGCTATTTACAAACGCCTATTCGACATTGTTGCATCGCTCATCCTCATCATCATCACTTCCCCGATCATGTTGCTTACAGCAATCCTGATCAAACTTGATTCTCGTGGACCTGTATTTTTTTCTCGTCTTGATGACAACAAACACGTAGAAAGAATCGGCCAAGGCGGAAAACCATTTCCTTATTTCAAATTCCGTTCCATGGTTCCTGGAACACACAACATGCGCTACAAAGAACTTTCTGAAAAAGACACACGCAAGGGCACACCCATGGTCAAGATTGCAAATGACCCACGCATCACACGCGTCGGAGCATTCATTCGCAAATTCTCTATTGATGAACTCCCAGAATTCTTCCTTGTTCTCACAGGGAAAATGAGCCTTGTCGGACCACGCCCTCACCTTCCAGAAGAAGTCGCAAAATACAAACCAGAGCACCGCAAAGTCCTCACCATCAAACCTGGCATCACAGGCCTCGCACAAATTTCCGGCCGCGCAGATCTAGATTTTGATGAGGAAGTGAGACTAGATGTGTATTACATCGAACACTGGAGCCCATGGATGGATTTGTATATATTGTTGAAAACTCCCATCGTTGTTTTGTTCCGAAAAGGAGCATATTAGAGCAAACAAAAACCACAGAAACTTCTGTGGTTTTTGAATTTTGGCTTGAATTGTCAATCTTTCCCTCTTCAGGTAAAGTGCCGATTGAAACAAGAGATCCTTCGGCTGCGCTGCGCTCCGCTCAGGATGACACAAAAAACTATGAAGATTGCACTCGTTCACGATTACCTTGTCCAAGATGGTGGGGCGGAGAAAGTTCTCGAAGTCCTCCAGAAAACATGGCCGGAAGCCCCGACCTATGTTTTGTTTTTTGATCAAAAAAAGATGCCGGGGTTCGTAGGCAAAGATATCAGAACATCTTTTTTACAGAAGTTCCCTCTCGCCACAAAAAAATATCAGTGGTACATCAGCCTCATGCCAACCGCGACAGAACATTATGATCTCAGAGAGTTTGATGTTGTTATCTCATCGACGAGTGCGTTTGCAAAAGGAATTCTTACGCGCCCTGGAGCCGTGCATATTTGTTATTGCCACACCCCAACACGCTATCTTTGGACAGACACACAAAGTTACATCCGCGAATTGCGCGTGCCAAAATTTGTAAAAGCAATTCTTCCACCCGTGCTTTCAAGACTCCGTATGTGGGACCGCCAAGCAGCAGACAGAGTGGATCACTTTGTAGCAAATTCACAAACGGTCGCTGGGCGCATTCAGAAATATTACCGCAGAGATTCTGAAGTTATTTTCCCACCTGTTGCTACAAACAACTTTCACATTTCTCCAAAACCAAAAACATACTTTCTCACAGGTGGACGACTGGTTGCATACAAACGTTTTGATATGGTGATAGACGCCTGCAACAAAACAGGAATCACACTCAAAATTTTTGGAAGTGGCCCAGTAGAAAAAGAATTGCGAAAGCGCGCAAAATCAAATATTAAATTTCTCGGCCGTGTTTCGGAAAAAGAACAACGAGAACTATATGCGAACGCAAAAGCGTTTATTCATCCCCAAGAAGAAGATTTCGGGATCACTCCTGTTGAAGCAATGGCAAGTGGAACGCCTGTGATTGCGTACAGAAAAGGCGGCGCTGTCGAGACTGTTGTGGAAGGTTTAAGTGGTGAGTTTTTCGACGAACAATCATGGGAAGAACTCGCAGATCACTTGATCCGATTCGATCAATCGAAATACGATGCGCACAAAATCAAAGCGCATGCAGAAACGTTCAATGAGGAAACATTTGTTGAAAAGATGAAGGAAATCGTAAAAAACTTAAGTCAAAAAGTCAAAGAGTGAAAAAGTGTTGGATGGTGTAATTTAAATAAATAAGCAACCTCCTTCACTTTTTGACTTTACGACTCTTTGACTTTGTCTCTTATGCGAACCCTCGTTGATTGCAGACATCTCAACACAATAGAACAAAGCGGCGTCGGAGAGTACACCATTCAACTCCTGCGTGCGCTTTTTGTGTTGAACGAAGAAGCGACAAGAGAGGGAGATCAGGCATGGGAATATGTTCTCTTAAC
>CAIKXH010000097.1 GCA_903831335.1 Candidatus Uhrbacteria bacterium
CATTGGTGTCACAAACAATATCGCAAGGCGTGTTTACGAACATAAGGAACAGCTCGCAGATGGGTTTACAAAAAAGTACAATGTGAACAAACTTGTGTACGTCGAATCTTGTGAAGATGTAAGAGATGCAATCGTAAGAGAAAAACAATTGAAGGGAGGCTCACGTAAAAAGAAAATTGATTTAATCGTCGCAGATAATCCAGATTGGAGTGACTTGTCGGAGACTCTTTAATGGAAAGATTGCTTCGTCGTCGAACTCCTCGCAATGACAAGTAAATAAATTCTCGAATTCTTCTCTTCCTTCACTCATCCACTCCATCACTCACTCTCTCTCACTCTGTCTTATGCGCATCATTCAAGCCAACAAATATTATTATCTTCGTGGTGGCGCAGAGCGCTATATGTTGGAGATTTCTGATTGGCTTCTGAAAGCGGGGCATGAGGTGATTCCGTTTGCGATGACGTATCCTGAGAATCTTCCGACACCATTTTCAACATACTTTCCATCAGAGGTTCCAACAGAAAATGTGAAACTGAATGTGCGGGGGCTTCATACGCTTGGACGCATGCTTTATTCGATTCAGGCACGTAGTAAACTTGCGCGGCTTATTGATCAGGTGAAGCCAGATGCGTGTCATGTTCATAATATTTACACACAACTCTCACCATCGATTTTGCATACACTAAAAGATCAACGTGTTCCAACGGTGATGACAGTCCATGATCATCATCTTATTTCGCCGCAATATAATATTTGGGCAGAAGGATGCGGAGCAGATCATCGCAACATGGGAATTATTCGCGGAACCCTTTCCAGATTTCAGAAGGATTCTTTTGCCGCAAGCTTTGCACAAATGATCGCTTATAAGTATCATCGATGGCTGAATATTTATTCGCGCAATGTAGATTTGTTTTTGTGTCCGTCAGAATATATAAAAAAACAATTAGTGCGCGGTGGATTTCCGGAAAAGAAATTGCGTGTGTTGCCATACGGAATTGATTCGTCTGTCGCAAAACCAAATTACACACATAAAAAGTACGCACTCTTCGTCGGCCGATTATCAGAAGAGAAGGGGATTGAAACAATCATTTCGCTTGCAAAGATTTTGCCAGACATTACGTTCAAGATTGTGGGTCGCGGACCGGAAATGGAGAAGTTGCACCGTGCTGGGGATAAGTGCCAAAACCTCGAGTTTATAGGCTTTAGAATGGGGGAAGAGCTCAAAGAATTGTATGCAAATGCCACGGTGGTACTGATTCCGTCGCGCGTGCATGAAATTTTTCCGCTCATTACGCTTGAGGCCATGGTTCATGGAAAACCCGTGATCGGCTCGAATGTCGGCGGCATGCCTGAAGTGATTGAAGATGGTGTGAATGGTTTTCTTGTGTCACCACTTGATCTTCATCGATGGACAGAAACAGTCATGCGTATTTTTTACGATGATGATCTGCGCATGAAATTAAGTCGCAATGCACGAGAGCTTGTTGAAACAAGATTTTCTCTTGATGCGCATCACAGAAAGTTGATGATGTATTATGAGGAAGCGATCGGAGGAGAGAAGTGAGAAGTGAGAAGTCGAGAATTTAAGAAGAGGGAAGAGAGAATAAAAAAAATACAAACGAAAACTCCACCCAACGCTTTCGCTTATGGGTGGAGTTTATTTTTTTATACTTTTGCTTGCTCAACGATTGGATCGAGAGAAACAAGTTCGTACAAATATTCTGTTGTTTCTGCGATGTCTTTCCAGTCGTAATGTTTCGCCACGTGAATACGTGCTTCGTTTCCGACAGCCGCAACGTTTTCAGGAGCTTCAAGGAGCATGATGATCTTTTGTGCAAGATCGTTTACGTCACCGACATGAAAGGTCATTCCATGATCTTTGGTGAGCTCCATGTTTTCTGGAATATCAGATGAGAGCACACACTTTCCATAACTCATCGCTTCAAGCACGGCAATTGGGAGTCCTTCTGATTCAGAAGGGTGAACAATGGCGTAGCTGTTAGAGAAGAGTGTATGAAGCGTGTCACCGATTTGTGTTCCCGTAAGAACGATCGATGGTTCATCTGCGGCAAGTTTTGTTAATGATTTTACATAATCATCCGTAAACGCACTTCCACCCACAATCGCAATTTTCACATTGTCTGTAAGGTCTGGTCGAAGTTTTTTTACATTCTTCCAGGCTTCAACAAACACGTGTGCACCTTTGTGCTTCACGAGTCGGGCACAGAACATAAGATATTTCTGTGGCTCGAGTTTGAATTGGGTAAGGAGTGACTTATCCGATTCATTCATAGGAACCTGTGTTCCGTTTGGAATGTATTTGGTGTTGACGGCGTAGTTCATGCGACAATACGCTTCAAGTGTTTTTGAAACCGCGATTGTGGCATCTGGAATACGACACGCAATGAGTTCTCCGATCGAGAGCATGAGGCGTGCAAACCAATTCCATTTTTGATGATGGCGGTCAATACAGTGAAAGGTCACAATGACCTTTGTCTGTGGTCGAAGCAACTTTGGCAACCAAGCCAAAAGAGCTGGGCCAACCCCATGAATATGGATGACATCTACTTTTTCATGAACGGCTCCGATAATGGAGTTGAACGTGTGTAAAATGGCATCCAAGTGTTTTGTGGCGATTGTTGGGGCTTTTACACAATGGACCCCTTTATAATCTTGGATTGGCCAAACATACCAGGAACGACAATAGACAAGGACATCATGTCCTCGGCGTACGAGCTCTACCGAGAGTTCCTCGACGTGGCGCTCGATACCTCCGGCTTTGGCCGGAATCCCTTTTTGTCCGATCATTGCTATCTTCATATCCCCAGTTTTTTAGCATGTTTTAACGTGGAATGATACCAGAAAATGGGGTTTTTGTCAACCCCTGAATAGCAAAAACGCCCATTTTATGGGCGTTTTTCTCTATTTTACAAGGCCTTTTCCGCTGGCCATTGAATCGTTTGGAAGATATGTCGTTATGGATGAAAGGCTGCTTGAAAGCGGGGTATTTGTGAAGGTATCGGTCCCTTTAAAAAGAATGTCTTTTATAAGTGCGGCTGAGGAACCTATTTGGCTTGTTGTTGGTGTTACGATTACCTCAAACGCTGTACTGAACACGGGGGTCTGGGGGTCAAAAGTTGGTGGAATCGCCTCGATTTTCCAGGAAACCTTGCGCGTTGCCTCATCGAATACAACACCAGAATCCTGTGAGGATGTTTGTCGGCCTGAGAGAGAAACATTACCTGGAAGGGTTCCTTCTATAACTGCGTTGTTTATGGTGTTTGTTGTTCCGTGGACATTCCAGAAAACCCAGTAACTTGTCTTTTGTCCTGAGCGTGGAGGGAGCGGTCCTCTTCCGAGTTGGTCTCCTTCCGGAGAAGTGTATCGGGCGAATGAATCGATCACGAATGGAGTTGTAAGAGGTGTTTCTGTGTCTTGGCTTGATGAGGAAAGCTGTTCGTCTGCACGACTGTCGCGGACATACCTTGCTATCGCATTCGCTCTGACGCGGATGTTTTGGTAGGACGTCAGGTCATTGACAGAGACTTGGCTGCGTATTGGGACAGTGATAGAAACATCGCCTTCTTCGCCAGGCTTGAGTGTTTTCAGTGCTTGGGTGAATGTTTCCCGTTTGGTGAAGAATGGATTTCGTGATGTCACGCCAAACGATATATTTTGCAAAGGTTCATCTCCAATATGTTTGTAATGGATCTTGAATGTTGTCTCTTTTCCCGGAATCAATGATGTTGCATCTGTCGAAAGGGATAATTGAATTTGTGCGGGAAGAATGGGAATGGTTTTCGCGAGACTCTCTTGAGAATAGCGATCTTTTCCAAAAACGAATGATGGATGAAAGATGAACGGAAGTTCTTTTGGAACATCGCCCAATTTTCCTTTGAAGTGAATTTCTCCTTGCGCGCCCGCTTTTAGATTCGTTAAAAGAAATTCGTTATTTTGGATTTGTGCAGAAGCATCTTGAAATGTAAATCCTTTTGGCCATTCAGGTTTGATCCTGATTTCACGTAAATCAATGGTGCCTGTATTTTTATAGGTGATAATTCCTGTCATGGTTTGTGAGGCAATGGCGCGATCTGGGAGTGAAAGTTCCAGGGAAAGAGTTGAGTGTGCAGGTGAAAAGATGTAGGTATCTGATTTCTGGTCTTGTAATTTTTCTGTTGTGCCATGTGTAAAGGTGAGTGTGCTTCCGAAGATCTGTTTTCCGCCGACATCTCCAAACACAACCCCACGAATGTGAATCGTTCCTGTTCCACCAACAGGAATTGTTGAGAGAGAGATCGTGTGATTGTCGATATTCGTTCCATTATAGGACAAGGATTGTAGCAAGAAATATTTCGGAAAAGAAAGGTGTAGTTTTGGATTTTCTAGAATATCTCTCGTTTCATTTTTATATTCGATGACAAGGGTTGATGGCGCACCTGAAACAACTTCATGTGGAGCAACTGTTGCAACGAATGTGATTCCATCTCTGAATTGTTTGAGTGGGA
>CAIKXH010000098.1 GCA_903831335.1 Candidatus Uhrbacteria bacterium
CCAACTGCGCCTTTGCGCGCATACCAAGAATTTCTTTCATTTCTGGAACAATCCCCGTGGAAGACAATGCAAAGAGAATAATTCCATAAGGCACAAACCACTTAGATGCATCTGTGAATGCCAAATTTACCAATTGAATATGCGGAACAGACAAAACAATCATTAAAAGAAACAAAAAAAGAAGGGCAACAATCACAAACACTTCTAATCTTGAGGCAAATTGAAGTCCGCGATAAATGAGAAAAGCAGCAACAACGGCGATGGCATGAGAATAAAAAGAAAGTGAACCTCCGAACACGGGAGAGAGGATGAGAAAAAGAAATTTTCCTCCGATGATCATGTACGCAAGCATGGCACCCCACACACTTGCACAAATGGCGATCACACTCAGAATCCCCCAGTATTTTCCAAGATATTTCTCAACGTACCCAACTAATCGGTGAGATCCTTCTGTTTGCAAAGCAATTTCTGCATACATCAACTGAACCACCAAAAGAACAACGGCAATCACGAGTAATTCTAAAAATGCAATGGAAAATCCGCTTTGTGCAAATGCATATGGCAGCCCAAATACCCCAACACCAACCACTCCTCCTATCATCATGCCAACCGCACGTAAAAATTTAAAATCTGGATGAATCATAGTTCTTTTTTCATCCACAATTATAGCACAGATTGTCCTCTTGTCTCATAGTTCGATCGTGATAAGATGAGCCCACTATGGCAAATCATGATCGCATTCCGCCACAAAACTTGGAAGCAGAGCAATCTTTGCTTGGTTCTCTTTTGATTGATAAAGATGCGATCGTGAAAGTGGCAGACAGACTTCAACCAGATGACTTTTACCGTCCTGCTCACCAATGGGTGTATGAAACGGTTTTGGATTTATTTGAACGCCATGATCCAATTGATATTCTATCTCTTGGAAACCGCATGGAAGAAAAGGGGCAACTCACACAAATCGGCGGGCGTGCGTATCTTGTAGAACTTTCAAACATGGTTCCAACTGCAGCACACGTCATGCACTACGCAGAAATTGTGCAAAAAAAAGCAACTCTGAGACGCCTCATCACCGCTGCGACAAATATTTCTCAAATGGGATTTGAGGAAGAAGAAGAAATTGATACAACGCTTGATGAAGCGGAACGCGCTCTTTTTCATGTATCGGAAAAATATAATAAAAATACATTCGTTTCTATTCGTAGCGTTCTTGATGGCGCGTTTGAACGTATTGATGAACTGCATCGCGACAAAGGTAAACTACGCGGTATTGCAACGGGCTACACAGCCCTTGATCAAATCTTGGCGGGATTTCAAAAATCCGATCTCATCATTCTTGCTGCACGTCCTTCTTGCGGAAAAACAGCTCTCGCTCTTGATATGGCACGTCATATCGGAGTGAATATGAAGGTACCAACCGCATTTTTCTCTTTGGAAATGAGTAAGGAACAGCTTGTGGATCGTATGATCTGTGCCCAGGCAAATGTGGATTTGTGGAAATTGCGCACAGGTCGATTATCAGACAAGGCCGATGACTTCCCAAAAATTGCAGACGCCCTCGGAAAACTTTCGGAAGCCCCAATCTTTATTGATGACAATGCAAGCTTAAACATCACCCAACTTCGCACCAAGGCGCGCCGATTAAAAATGGACCACGGACTTGGCATGATCGTTGTAGACTACTTACAGCTCATGGAAGGTAGATCAAAAAAATCACAAGAAAATCGTGTCCAAGAAATTGCAGAAATCTCACGCGGACTAAAACAAATCGCAAAAGAGTTGGATGTTCCGGTTCTCGCCCTTGCTCAGTTGTCACGTGCGGTAGAATTAACAAAACCTGCCATCCCAAAACTTTCTCATTTGCGTGACTCCGGATCTATTGAGCAGGACGCGGACGTTGTAATGTTTATCTATCGTAAGGCCGCAGATAAAAACTACCGTGAAGAGGACTTGGCACCAGAAGATAAAAACATTGCAGAAATTCACATTGCCAAACATCGTAACGGCCCAACAGGAATGATTCGATTGTTTTTTGAAAAAGAACGTGCATCTTTCCGCAATCTTGACGCACACGCCGGAGGCTATCAACCACCTGCCGCAAACAATAACGGATTTGCTCCATACGCAACTCCGCAGAATAAACCTGCCCATGCCCCACTCGGCCAACCAGGCGGAGGCATGGCCGTTATGGCTCCCCCACCAATTGATCCAAATCCAGGCGCACGGTAAAATATTGAATCAAGAAGGATGAATCATGGGGCATGAATACGCAAAAGCGATTTATCCCATATTCTTACTTCATTATTCTTACTCCATAATTCGTTCCCTATGTTCTCAAAACTCAAACAATTCAAAGACATGAAAGACCAAGCGAAACACATGGAAGCTGAACTTGCTTCTGTTATTTCTGAAGGTGAAGCAGCTTGGGGCAAAGTGAAAGTCACCATGAACGGAAACAGAGACATGATTTCAACGGTTATTGATCCATCCATGACAGCTGATCTTCCAAAACTTCAAGAAGCATTGGTAGAAGCCCATAAAGACGCCATTAAGAAAATGCAATTCAAGCTCGCAAAGAAAGTACAAGAAATGGGCGGTCTTGATATGCTGAAAAACCTGGGTGGGTAGTTCGAAGTTCGTAGTTAGAAGTTAGGGTAGGAAGTGCGTTTTACGCCTAACTACTAACTTCCAACTACAAACTACTTTCCTATGCGTAAGTTCCCAGAACCCATCACGAATCTTGTTGCCGCGTTTTCGCGTTTACCTGGCGTGGGGCCAAAAACGGCTCTGCGCTATGTTTATTATATGTTGAAGCAGCCAAAAGCTGATTTGCATGTCATGGCGCGATCGCTTCTGGAGCTGGGTGAAAGGATCCAAACATGTCCAACATGCTTTACGTATACTGAACGCCCCGTCTGCGAACACTGTGCAGACACTCGCCGTGACAAAACAATCTTGTGCGTGGTCGAGGAACCGCGCGACATCTCTACGATTGAAGCGACGAACTTTTATCATGGCCATTATCATGTTCTCGGCGGAACCCTAAGTCCGATCGAAGGCATCACTCCGGACACGCTTCGCATCCGAGAGCTAATCGCGCGCATTCAAGCTGGCGGCATCAATGAAGTCATTCTCGCGTTATCTCCCACAACGCAAGGGGAAACAACTATTCTCTATCTCACGAAACTTCTTTCTCCACACGTAAGCGTCACACGTCTTGCTCGCGGACTCCCAATGGGCGCAACCTTAGAGTTTGCAGATGAAGTCACGCTTGGGGATGCTTTGAAAGGAAGAAGAAAAATGTAAATAAAAAACCTCGGGAATTACTCCGAGGCAGGAAACGCGACCGATTCGGTCGTGTTTTGTGTTGTAAGTGCGTTCAATGGTGTTGCACAGAACCCGTCACACCAAGAAGTCCCTCATTGCATCTTCCTCAAGATCACACCTGCGATCTCAGAATGTGGAACTGCATGCGCAATATTATCACGACCAATGACGTACGCCCTCTCACCTGACCACTCAAGACAATTTGCAATAACAAGATCTGCATTCGATTGCTCGCGACTATTGCAGGCAATCTCGATAAGTTCACCGTCCGTAATACCAACCTGCAACTTGAACTTCACAAGGAATCCTTTGAATCCCCACTCGTGAATCTTGTCGATAATCTTGATGGTTTTCACGGTTTCAATGAGCAACGTCGGATGCGAAGAAGAAATCTTCGCTCCACTCGGAACGCCTTCCACAAGAGCAAACCCTTCAGGAAGAGCAATCCCAAGCGCCTTCATCGCATCGCATGGAACGAAAACGTTTCCCGTCGGACGATAGTCACTCACGGCCGCCGAATGCACAACCGCATCATAAAGGCCTGTTCGAATCTCGCGCTCCATAAGTTCTGCAAATTCATCGAATGTTCGATACGGAAGAACATGAAGTCTGTTGTGGTTTGCAGGAATCAGCTCTGGACTTGAGGTAATGAGCGTGACCTGATGATCAAACGCGCAAAATTCAAGAGCAATCATTGTTCCGGTACGAACCTTATCGATCGGTACCTGTGAATTTCCTGCCGTTACCAAAATTCTCACGATCAACCTCCAACTTCAGATGTGCACTTTATCTAAAATACATCCTCCCAATTTGGGAAGAGCGCATCTTTGCCGAAAAATCACTTTTTGTCAAGAAATACGCAATAAAAAAACTCCAGTGAAACTGGAGTTAAGACGAGCTTTTTGCATTCAAAATCTGGAAACCGAGATGTTCGATCTTTCCACCCCACATCATGTTTCCGTTCGTCGGCGAACGATAAACCATGGTGAGCTTGCGAGTATTCGGACCAAGCTCAATGAGCGGAGCCCATCCAGAGGATTTGGTGTCAGAGAAATGCATGGTTGTGCCAAGCATTAAAATCTGAATATCTGTCTCAATGACAGAGTGCGTACGAGCAATTGCAAGACCCACATGCAGCGTTCCACAATAGCGGTTCATCTTATCGATCTCATCCATGACCTTCTTTGTCGTTGCCCCGAATCTACTGAAGCGCGAGAAACCCGCACCGACCACATGGACACCGCTTTCGTGAGGCTGCCGAACGTACGGGGTCGACAGCAGACGCTCATCAATCTGATCGTCTGCGAAACCCGCGTCCCGA
>CAIKXH010000099.1 GCA_903831335.1 Candidatus Uhrbacteria bacterium
AGTAACGCCTATAAAACAGTCGGTTTTACAACAACCTCTTGGTGCGGAAAAGACCCATGTGGAGGAGATATCTATTGTTTGCCTGGAAATAAACAAATAACAGTAAATGCAAAAGCAGCGAGTGTGGATAAAGATGTTCCACCTCAAGGAGCATTGGTTGGTGTGAACTATGACGGGTTAGTAGATGCTTCCGGAAACTCTCTTGATGGAAATAATGACGGCGATGCGTGTCAAAGCGCTCCTAATACAGGGAAGTGCCAAGACAAACCAAAGGTTGATGAATATAGTTGGAAATTTTCCACAAACAATAGTGTAAACACAACTGTTCCTAAGATTGAGTCATTGCTACCAGACATGAATTCAGGAGACGTAGATGTTTCAAAAGATTTGACTCTTACATTCAATACATTATTGAAGGCGTCTACGGTAAATTCTACAAATGTCTCTGTTTGGCCGGATCCGTTTTATGCCATGTGGTTTTCTGTGGCAAAGTCAGATGTTGGTCCTGTGGATCCTCCGGGTGCGGCCCCAACCAAATCTGTTGTCTCTATCGGTCACCCAACATTTATTTCCGCTTCAGAGTGTGGAGTCGCGAGTGGAACAGGGAATTGTAATTATTGGCCCGTTGTAACACATGAGGTAAAGAGCGCGTATCAAATTTGTATGTTCCCATCCATGCAATCATCCGGAAAGTGCACGGGGGCAGATGCTACCAAACCATATTGTTGTAACGGAGAGCCTTCGGATATTGTCTGCCAAACAGATGGGTTGAAAAAACAGATTCTTCCAATGGTCCCTGCAAAATAATATTTCTTTTCATGACCTCGCGTAGATTTTTTAAACTTGTTGCAATCATGTCCGTACTTTTCTGTACGGGGATCTTTCTTGCTCACCCGGTTTTGGCCGCAGATGCCATTGATCAATCTGCGCTTGCAACATTTGCTGCGGATGCAGGGTTTGCGGTTGGGCCATCGATTCAAGTGATTATCGCAAGGTTGATCCGAACCGTCATATCATTTCTTGGGATCGTTACCGTTGCTCTCATCTTGTATGGTGGCTTCATGTACATGACAGCGGGTGGGGTTGAAGATCGCGTAAAGAAAGCAAAAAGAATTTTGACAAACGCCGTGATTGGCCTCCTGATCGTTCTTGGTTCCTTTACAATCACACAATTTGTTTTGAATAATCTTCTTGGTGCGGGTAGTGGTGCAAGTGGTGATATTACGCAATTTTGTCAGCAGAATCCTGGGGATCCATCCTGTCAGGATTATTGTGCTTTGCATCCAGGACAGGTTCCAAAATGTAAAGATAAAGGGAAGGGTGAGTTCACATTGAATCCACCAACCTCTATTATTCAGTGTGCTGCCGGAATCAGAAATCTTAAATTGAAATTCGTTTTCACAAAATCATTAGATGCTGCATCAATCGCCGGAATGACGGTTAAGCAATCGGGGGTTGATGTTCCTGGTAAATTTGTTGTATCCGGAAAAAAAGTCACATTTACGCCAACAGAGACGTGCCCAGGAGATGATAAAATGAATTGTTTCCCTGTGGGAACATTCCATGTTTCTGTAGATCCGATTCTGGTGAAATCAACATCTGGAGATAAATTGGTTTGTGCAGCAACAAATGGGGTAAATCCATGTTCATTTGATTTTACAACAGGGGCTGCTGTAGATACGCAACCACCTTCAGAAGTTTCTATTTCTGCACCGTTTGCAGGTCAAAAGATTGTCCAAGGAGCTCTTCCAGAGCCTTTGCAAGCACGAACAAAAGATGATGCAGGTGTTTCGACTGTTGATTTCTTTGTAGAAAATGAGAATGAAGTTCTTTTTTCTGCTGATTTAACAAACTCATCCACTGGTTCACTTGTAGGAGCACTGGCAGAGAATCTTTTTAATACAAACGCATCACAGTGGAATTCAAATGGGTACGCAACAAATAAAGCATATCCTGTTTGGGCTGAGGGAAGTGATTGTGCAGGTAATGTAAAAACATCAAGCAAAGTTTCTGTCATGCTACGCGCAGCGAACTGTGGGAATGCCACACAAGACGCAGCGGCTCCTTATGGGGAAACAGGAATCAACTGCGGAGGAGATCCAAAGAGTGAGTTCTATTGTGGATTGTGTAAAGAAGCAAAATGTACATCAAACGCACAGTGTTCCTCTGGAAATTGTGTGATTCCAAAAGGGGGGACAGAAGGAACTTGTCAGAATCTTCTCATGATCAAATCCGTTTCTCCTGATAACGGAGCCGTTGGAAGTTTGGTTACTATTTCAGGATCCGGATTTGGAACAACTCCTGGAACAGTGGATTTCTTGGGAACCGGATTAAGTGGAGCGATAAAAACAGCAAGCGCCTATCAGTGTTTGGGAAAAACATCTTGGTCTGAGAATGAAATCGTTGTTCAAATTCCGGATGGAGCTATTGATGGTCCGATTCGTGTGAATATTCCGGCGTCTGGTGCTGGGGCAAATGTTATACCTGCTCAAGAAGATAGAACAGATGATCTGACAGGGCCTGTCATGACCAAGTTTGACGTGAATATGATCAAGCGTCCCGGCTTGTGTTCTCTTGTAGAGAATTCAGGGACCGCAGACACAACATTCAAACTCAATGGTCTTGGATTTGGGGCAACAAAAGGATCTTCGCTTATTTATCTTTCAAACTTTGAAGCAAAATCTACGGATTGGAAGGACACTGTTCTTACAGCAACAATTCCAAATACAGAATCTGGTGCATATCAGGTGCAGGTTTTTGCGGGTGATTATTACTGCTTGAATGCAAGTGGTCAAAAAACAAACACAACCTGTTTTACGGATGACGAATGTGTCGCGGCAAAACTTTCAAAATGTGCAACAAGTTGGTGCTCAGAAAATACACAAATTTATTGTGATTCTTCTGTTGCTTGTGGCAAGGATGGCGGAAAATGTGTTGATGTCCGTGTCGGATCAAATACACGATTATTCACACTTACACAAAAGCAAGATGGTGTGGCAAAACCGGTTATTAATACGGTTGATCCTGCAACAAAAATTGGTCCTGGGCAATACATCACCATCAAAGGTTCTGGTTTCGGAGCGTCTTCTGTGGGAAGTGGAGTAAAATTTACCGATCAAAACGGAAACTATGCAAATGGGGATTTCTTGTCATTTCCAGAGGCATGTAAAAAAGATTTTTGGCGCACAGATGCGATTATTGTAAAGGTGCCAAGCGTTTATGCAGATTTAAATCCTGCTCAAAAATTGAAGGACCTCGATTATAAATTAACAGTTACAACACAAAGCGGAACATCGAATGAATTCACGCTTCATATTTATCCAGACGTTGTTCCGGGACCAAGTATTTGTTCCGTAACACCTAAATCTGGAAAGATTGGTACTCCAGTTGTTATAACAGGAGAATATTTTGGCGCACCGAATAAAGTTATTTTCAATCAAAATCAATCCGCTAATCCTGCAAGTTGGCAAACAGAACTTATTTCTGTTTTGGTGCCTGCCGGAGCAAAGACAGGAGCTGTGTCACTCGGAAACGGTTCTAACTCCGTAAATTTTGCGGTTGGAAGTTGTAATTCAGACCCAAAAATTGCTTGTGGAGAAGGAGAGACCTGTTGTGCGAATGGATCATGTACAGCCGCTGGTGTTGCGTGTCCTGATGTAAAACAAGCCGCACACTTTGCGTATAAAGTTTCTACAAGTCCGATCCCTGTTGCACCAAAAGTTGTTGAGAATTGTTCTAATCTCACACTTGCTCATCCGTCACCATCACCATCCGCACTTTGGACACCAAATCGTGAGGATATTTGTGTGAATGCGGTTGTGACAGCATCGTTTGATAAGCCAATGATTGAATCAACACTGAAAGATCCGAATAATATTTTTGTTCAGAAGTGTGAATCAGAAACGGCTGGAAAATGTACAAAGTGGTCAGATGCGCGTCTTGCTGGTTCTTTAGAGGGTGGTGTTGATTCCTTCAAATTTACACCAGGACAAAAATTTGAACCAAATACACAGTATCAAGTCACAGTAAAAGGATCTTCTCTCCCTAGCGGGGGTGTGAAGGCGTCTGCTACAGCTCTGACAAGCTCTGTCTCCTTGCTGAATGATTATATTTGGGATTTTCGCACAGCCACAAGTTCAGAAGATTGTGGTGTGAATGGGGTAGTCGTTTCTCCTGGAAGTTTTGTGGCAAATGAGCCTGGGAAACCAGTTAATTATCTTGCAAACCTTGTTTCAAAATCAAATAATTGCGTTATCATTTCTTGTGTTGGAAAATCCATTGGTTGGGAATCAGATAAATGGAATGCAACATTTCTTCCAGCAGATGGTATTAGCGTAGATCCACCTAAAATGGGAGTGTGTTCTGCATCTGTTAATCCGCGCTATGATACTCAAGTAAATAATCCAGCAAAAATTACTGCCAAGGTCGTGAATGAGCCTGCACAACCCTCCGGATTTGGTTTGCTTACGATCAGTTCAACAGAACCAAAGATTATTGGAAGATTTCCTGATTGTTCCACAGCATGTCCAAAGGTAACACCGTGGGTCAGATTTAATGTCCCAATGATGGAAAAAGCGTTTGGAGACGTACCTAAAGTGCTTGCTTCCGTAAGGCTTCTTAAATGTTCGACCCCTGAATGTTCAAACGCAAGTACAGACGTCACGGAACAAATTATTGCAAATATTAAATATCAGGCAGTGGAAGCAAATGGATCCGGAGATTATCGGGCCTATTTGAATTTTAAGGATGGCGCGAAACTAGATTTGAATACATCCTACAGAATCGTTCTTGGACAAGCAGGATACTTTTCAAAGTATCTCAAATCGCTTTTTCCAAATGGTTCAAATTATTCTCTTACGGATTCCTCTAATACCTTTTATTCAGGTACATATTCCTGGAAATTCAGAACAAAAGCTACAGATGCTGGTTGTGGGGTAGATCATGTTGAGATTTTGCCAAAGAGCAGCGTGCTTTCTTACATTGGTCAACGACAAGAATTTTACGGAACCCCATACGGATCTCCAGATCAATGTTCTGCTATTGGACAAGCATTGCAAGAAGAAAAAGCATCATGGAATCCATGGACAGCAACAGACGTCGAGCCAGACAAAGCACCACCTGCATCAGGAGACGTCTCGAAGGTAACTGCCTTCATGCTGAAGAGCGGTTCAGATGTTGCGGGAGAATTCAAGCTTTCTTCAAAGTTGCCAGATTATTGTTCGGGTAATTGTTTGTGGACCGGAACATCTTCTGCAATATGTGGAAATGGAAAAGTGGAAAAAGGGGAAGCGTGTGATGGGGGAGATGGATGTTCAAAAACATGCTTAAAGAACGGAACAGCAGCGCCTGTTTGTGGAAACGGAAAGGTAGACGCAGGGGAAGAATGTGACGATGGTCTTTTGAACAGTAATGACGGTTGTTCTGCAAGCTGTTTGAAGGAAGGGTCGTTTATTTACGGTTCTGTTTGTGGCAATTCTGTTAAAGATGAAAATGCGGCTACAAAAGGTGGTGAATCTTGTGATGATGGAAACAAAGGAAGTGGCGATGGCTGTTCTGCACTTTGTTTGCTTGAGGGCTCTAAGGCGTCTTCTGGCGAATCATCGATCTGTGGAAATGGCGGAAAGCCAGAAGCTGGTGAAACATGTGAAGACGGTAATACAAAAAATGGAGACGGTTGCTCATCTGTTTGTTTGAAGGAAGGAACAAGTGTTTGTTCTAATGCAAAAACAGATTTGAATTGTTGTGGAAATGGCGGAAAGCCAGAAGCTGGTGAAACATGTGAAGACGGTAATACAAAAAATGGAGACGGTTGCTCATCTTCTTGTTTGAAAGAGGGTTCATCCTTGAAGTACAAAGAGCCTTCTTATTGCGGGGATGGAGATATCGATAAAAATTCTGAAGAATGTGATGCAACACCAGAGAACATGGCAACAGCTTTGACCCGTGGATACGGCGTTGGGGAAATTGCTGTAGGCGCACCGCTTGAGGTTGATGAAAAAACAGGTTACGCCATCTCAAAAATTCAAGCATCCGTGACTGGGCAAGCAAAGCCACCAGCTTCAAGTTCACTTTCTTTGTATTGCTCATGTGAATCTGACAATCAGTGTGGAACAGATCCAAAGGATGCAACAAAATCATTGGGTTGTGGAGCGTCAAAATGTTGTTATCAAAGACCTTCAATTGTGACATCGGCTCCGGGGAATGTTCAAAATACGTGTCGAAACACATCTGTCTCCGTTACGTTTAGTGAAGAAATGGACTCCAAGAGTTTTGGAGCTTCTGTTGATGTAAATAGTAATGGAACAATTGAACCCGGAGAAGTAGATCCAAATATTCAACTTCAGCTTATCAACTGGAAGACGGACTCAAACAAAGATGGCAAAATTACGCAAGCGGATGCAACTGTTGCTGTAAATGCTGGAAACTGTCCTTATTACACAAAACCTGTTGCTCTTGAAAAAGTAAAAACATTGATCGTGCGCGCCTTGAATTGGATCAAGACGATTTTTGGTCAACCTGTTTTTGCAGATGCAACAAAAAATTGTTACGTCCCTCTTACATATGAGCAAGATCTCGTTTCTCACAAGGTTTATCTTAGATACAACAAAGCATTAGAGCCGCTTGCAACGTACCAATTAAAAGTAAAAACCAAAGGAACAAAATCAAATGGTGTTTTGAATAAAAACCAGGTGAGTGTTTGTCTTGGGGATGATGGAAAAAATTGTTCATCCGAATCCAGAGTAGAAAGTTTCGTGACAGGATCAGATGTTTGCTTACTTGATATTGTGAATGTCACAGATCAGGGAATCAATGATCCAAAGTTGCCTGCTTATGAGTCAAAGAGTCCTGGGTATTACTCAAGAAAGGATGAGTCACACACATTTGTTTCAGAATCTTTGACGTATCGTAAAAACACCGGAACAACAGAAGAAATTCAATCTATTCCTGGAATGTATGCTTGGGATTGGAAATGGATTTCCCCTGTAAAAGATACCTCAACCCAACAAGAGCTTCTTTCTGTTGTTGCGCAGGTTCCTGCACAGACAAATCAATCAGTCCAATTTAAAGCGGATGGAAAAAACGGTCAGGGGGACGTGATTGCAACGGCTACTATTACAACAGACACGCTTACATCTCCTTCAACAGGACCTGATAATATTTGTTCAAACAATTTGAAAAAGTCTTGTAAGGTTGCGGCTGATTGTGGTGCGACAGCTACATGTGATCCAAAACCAGCATCCGCTGTTTCAGGACGTGTGACAGAAACGGTTTTCTTGTGTGAAAACCCATGGCCAAGTATTGAAAGCGGAGTTCCGTTTAAAGATTTGGATAATGGAACATCTACAAACTTCTCCATGTTCTATTGTCGTGATGCTGGAGATGCCGGACGTTGTGTTGGTGGAGCAAAACCTGGAATCAAATGTGAGACAGCAGAAACCTGTAAAGGGAAGAATGGGGCTCCTAACGGCGCTTGCGTTTCATATAAGCAGGATGATCTTAGGGCACTCACAAATCCCCCAACAGTTTCAACTCCAGCATCAAGTGCTATCAACTCAAATGTGTTGAAGGAGTATGTCTTTAATGTGATTGGGACAAAAGATTCCATTGGTGTTCGTGTCATGAAGAATGATAAGTATCTTTCTCCAATGGCATGGTTTAAGTCTCAAGGGTTTACTGCTTCACCAAAGGCAACAAAGCTGGATGGATATGAAGCCGTGCAGACCGGAACAACCATGTACGTTGCGGCAACAAATAAAAATGGGGCAGGGGTAGATTCAAAGATCTATTCGAACATCTACGTGATTTCTTACAATGAAGACGCTGGAAAAGATGCACAAGAAATCTTCAATCTCGTTTTGCAAAATTTCCGTTTCAACGCAAATGATGAAGTGGGAACAGGTGTTTCTCATGTTGGATTGTGTTTGAAACAAGGGGGTGGGTATGCAACAGAAGGAGATAAGTTCATCTCTTGTTCTGCAGATTCTGATTGTGTTGATATCAGAAAGCCAGACGGAACATGTTCGATTTCAGGAACAATCGTTTCTGAAAATGAAGTGTGTCCATTTGTTTCTGGTTCTTGTGATGCAGACAAACAAAAACTCGCCCGTGATTTGAAACGTGTGACAGACATGACTTCCATGGTTGCTGCATTTGAAAAATACGGAAATGCCAATGGAGTTTGTGCGGTCACAAAGAGTCAGAAGTGTGTGGTGAATCAAAACGCACAAGCAGCACCAAATAAAAATCCTGCTTGTCCTGGAACAGAGTCATGTGTTCCAAATTACCCAATGGTCCAGTCCGGAACGTTTATTCCTTCCATGTCTAACAGTATGTGGCCTTCCTGGAATAGCACGCTCGGAAATGCTCTTAGTTCTGCATTACCATCAGATCCTCTCAACCAATTTGCCGGACAGTGTCTGAAGTCGGGTTATGATTCTGCTACGTGCTGGAATGGAAAAGAAGGAAAATTCCAATGCCCAACAAATTCACATATTTATACCTACCGATCTATCGGTGGAGATTCTTATGCTTTGCAAATGCAGCTTGAGTATAAGGGGGTTCCTTGGGTAAAAAAGATTGACGCTGCTGGAACACATGCGGTAATTGAATTATTTTCCGGAGTGGATGCAGGTTTATCAGGCTTGTCGGATAAGTGGAGTACAAATGCGAGTTATGATGCCAATATTTGTGCAGATACAGTTTTTGGAAATACAAATATTTGTGGAGATGGGGTGAAAAGTTTCCCTGGAGAGGAATGTGAAAAGGGAGAAAAGTTATCACCTGTCGCTTGTACGATGACTGTCTGTACTGCAGGAAGTCCAGAAAAAATCGGGCAGGCATGTACAGCTGCGGCAGATTGTGGATCAAACGGTGCCTGTGCGCCGAAAAACGGAAAGATCAATGTCGCATGTAAAAATGACTGTACGATTCAATCAACAGCAGAAGCTGTGAGCGCTGGAGCTCTTTGTAAACCAGAAGTGTGCGGAAACGGAATTAAGGATCCTAATGAAATTTGTGATGATGGTGTTTTGAATGGAACATACGGTCATTGCGACAAAAATTGTTCCCTTACAGACGCTGTGGCGTGTGGAGATGGAACACTTGCTGGCAGTGAACAGTGTGATTGTGGAACCCCAGCAAATTTTTCAAGTGTAAAAGCCAAATCCGGAACATGGGCGAATTTAAATTGTACGGTTGCAAACGGTGTTTACCTGGCAAATGGGTTAAACTGTTCTGCTGAGTGTAAACTTTCTGGACCAAAGTGTGGAGACAAGATTGTGAATGGAGCCACAGAAGCGTGTGATGGCGGATCTGATTCGTATGCAGGAAAGTTCTGTGTCGGAGACTCGGCAAGTTGTGCGACAGATGATGATTGCGGTGGAGATATAAATTCATGTGTTGCGAATAAGTGTTTGTTATTAACAAAAAAATGTGTAAAGGATTCGGACTGTGGTGGTGCTGTAGGTTCGTGTGGTGGGGCCGCTGCTGATCCAAATAATAGTTGTGTAAAATCAGCGATTTGTGTAAGTGGAAAAGTTGGAAAAATGTGTACGTCAGACGCTCAATGCGAAGGAGGAAAATGTTCGACCCCACACTGTTCTGGTGGATTGAAAAACGGAATTGCTTGTACCACAGATGCGGATTGTACAGGTGGAAAATGTTCTCCTGAAGTGAAATATGATCTGACAAGAAACCGAAGTTGCTCGAATGCTTGTACGTGGGGATCTGGATGGAGCGCGTGTCAGGGTGGAACACAACAGTGTGGAAACGGAGCTCTGGAGGGAACAGAAGAATGTGATGACGGAAACACCTCAAACAATGACTCTTGTACAAATGTTTGTAAGAAAAACATTTGTTCTGATGGATACGTGAATGTAGGTATTGAATCTTGTGATAATGGAGGAGGAAATAAAAAAGATTCAGATACGGTTAAATGTTCAGCTGGATATGGTGGAAGCTGCAATTATTGTACAAACACCTGTCAGTACAAAACGCAAACAGGAGAGTTTTGTGGAGATGGAGTAAAGAACGGAGATGAATACTGTGATGGCAAAGAGATTGCACAACTTCCGTATCAGTGTTTTAAGGCAGATCAAGCCGCAAGTGAGGTTCAAGGATCTTGTGAAGCAAAAGATGAAGGGAAGCAGGGGTCTTGTGGAAATGGGTATGCTTGCCGTCTCGTTGGTGTTTGTAACGGGGGAAGTCGATATGCGGAAAATGGGAAGTTGTGTACACCGTATGTTGGTGGTCTTCCAACGGGTGGGGATAATATAAATAATTGTGATGGATATTGTAGTAATGTCGAGCCGAATACAGGATTCGGCTGTAACCATGATTCAGATTGCGGAGCGGGTAATAAATGTCTCTCGTACGGTTCTTGTCTCCCTCCGGTTTGTGCAGAGAATTGTGGAAGCACGTGTCCAACCTCGTTTAAAAAAGTTTCGGTTCAGGTTCAGGGAAACCTGCCGAATGCGGAAAAGAAGGGGTCAATTGATTTATATTCAATGGGAGGAAAGAGTACACCTGATCGCGCGGCGATTACATTCCCGGCTTGTCGAGCAGGTGCTGGTCTTACAGCAGATGTTCTGACATCTCTTCCGCTGAACACTCTTGCTCTTACAACAACAATCATTGCTCCAACCATGAAGGATGCTTCTGGAAAATATATTCAGCAAGAAACAAAAACTTCAAATGTGCTTG
>CAIKXH010000100.1 GCA_903831335.1 Candidatus Uhrbacteria bacterium
ATGAAATCCTTTTTCTGCTTTTAGTCCCCCAAGGGAAGAAAAAAACATTTCTACCGCGGCAATCGCTTCTTGGACCTGTTCTTTTTGTGGACCACGCTCACTTTCTTCTGTGTGACGAAACTTAGGTAATGTGACCTGTAAAATAACTTTGTGAAATGTTTTGCTTCTGACACTTGTGAAATGACGTAAATAAAATCGCAAAGCAAACAAAAAAGCCGTCACCGCAAGCCCGATTCCGATCAGCACAAAAATAATGATCGCGTACGTCATGTCAAAAGCGGGAGTTGCAGAAACAACCGAGGTTGAGAGTGGATCTACTTGAAGGCCGAGTTCAAAAAGCATCACATTAGAGCTTGGATCCGCGACGTTTTTCTTCTTCTGAGACAAAAAGGATTTTATCTGTTTTTATTTTTGCCTCTTGTTCAAGGAAATAACGGTTCACGCCTGGAATTATTTTGAGCCAGGCGCGGATCAGTTGAAAAATTTTTTTGATGTTTTTATGCGTATCATGAACAAGCTGGCGAATTGCCACCAATGTTTCTTCTCCTTTTTTCCGAAATTCCTGTTGACTCTCTTTTGGCATGGAAAGATACATGTCTTTCAGATCTTCTTCCAAAATTTCTTCAATTTCTTTTTCTAACCTGTCTTTCACGGGTTTTACTGGTGCAACAGGGATAATAGGCGGAGCCGCAAGAACAACACGTTCAGGTACAGGAATTTGTTCTGGGGCTGCTTCTGGTTTCACTTCAGGAATTTCTTTTGACTGTTCTTCAACGGATTCTGCTTGTTGTTCAACAGACTCAATAGCAGGCAACACTTCAGGTGTCACCGATTCTTCACGCACAACTTCAGGCTGAGCCACGACTGGTTCCTTAGGTTGTTCTGTTTTTAATGTTGAGAGCGGATCCATATCACGATTATTGTATCACATCTCTCTTACTTTTTGTCCGTCGGGTTTATCCTCAACAATAAAACCAAGTGCTTCAATTTCTTTTCGTAATCGATCAGACTCTGCCCAATTCTTTTCTGCACGTGCGTTTGCACGTTCATCAAGAAATTTTTGAACATCTGACGGAATCTCTGTGTGAATGGCAACAAATTTTTCTAACTGCAAACCAAACACTTGATCAAATTTCAATACAATTTCTGCTTTCATGGATGTTGGCTCATCTGAATCAACCAAATCCCATAAAACCGCTAGAGCCTCAGGGGTATTGAGATCGTCATTGATGGCATCACGAAATCGTTGTTCGAATTCTCCCGTCTCCTGCGTTTCGATATTTCCGAGTTTTAGCGCCGGAACTTCCCACTCTCTGACAAGTTGTCGCAAACGATTCAATGCATTCTGCGCACCCTCAAGAGACTCAAATGTAAAGTTTAATTTTGTTCTGTAATGTGCCTGCAAACAGAGATATCGAAACGCAAGTGGATCAAATCCTTTTTCCACCAGGTCCGAGATTGTGTAAACGTTTCCGATAGACTTTGACATTTTTCCGCCGTCGACCGTGATAAATTCATTGTGCATCCAGAAATTTGCCTCAAGCTTCCCTTCTGCTCCTTCTGTTTGTGCAATCTCATTTTCA
>CAIKXH010000101.1 GCA_903831335.1 Candidatus Uhrbacteria bacterium
AATCAAGTGTGTAAGGACGCAAAAATCGAAGGGTATCCAACATGGGTATTTAAGGATGGAACTCGTGTAAGCGGTCAGCAGAAGTTGGAGGACCTAGGAAAGAAAGCGGAATGTGTTTTGTGAAGGCAAGAGAGGCTTGAGAGGCAATAAAGGCTTGAGAGGCCGAAGAAAGATATTTTCTTACTCCCCCCTTTCTACTTTCTACTTACTACTCTCTACTTTTTTATGAAAAACCTTTTACATTGGATGATGGGATTTGCGATTGTTGGAATCGTATTATCGTCCTATGCTTTTCTTCACAATCGTGGATTTGCATCAGGAAGTATTTGCACCATCAATGCCACAATTAACTGTGATGTTGTAAACAAAGGTCCGTTCTCAGAATTTTTTGGCGTACCCGTTGCGCTCATAGGGGTGATTGGCTATGTGTTTTTGCTAATCGGAACCATTCTGAAAAGAAAGACTCCTGAGGATCGAATATTGACTCTGTTTCTGTTTGCGATCGCTTATGGTGGACTTGGGTTCAGTTTGTATCTGACAGCGATTGAGGCAACGATTTTGCACGCTTGGTGTCTGATCTGTATTGGCTCACAGCTTATGATGCTTGCATTCGCTGTATTTGTGAGTCTGATCGCTTACAAAGAAAATCATTTTAGTCCGATAAGAGCTTGGTTCAAAAAATTGATTCGTCGCTAATCACGATTGTTATGAAAATTTCTTTTTACGGCGCCGCAGAAGAAGTGACAGGTTCTTGTCATTTGCTTACATGTCTTGATGCACAAAATGTTGAACGTCGTATTTTGATTGATTGCGGCATGTTTCAAGGGGAGCAGTTGTGTGCAACAAAAAACAAAAAGCCATTCGCGTTTGATTCATCGAATATCGACGGCGTGTTTGTAACGCATCCTCACGCAGATCACACGGGGCGATTGCCTGTCTTGGTGAAATCCGGATATAAAGGAACGATTTACATGACAGAACCGTGTTTCAGTTTAACAAAGCTCGTGCTTGAGGATGCACATCACATCATGGTTGAGGATTCAGAAAAATGTGGGAGTGAAGTTTTGTATGATCTGGAAGATTTGATTGGTGTTTTCGAGCAGGCAAAACCCGTTTCATATCATGAGGCGATCGAACTCGCTCCTGGAGTAAGTGTTATGTTTCACGATGCTGGGCATGTGCTTGGTTCTGCATACATAACGGTTGAAGCAGAAGGAAAGCGCGTTGTGTTTTCGGGAGATATTGGAAATGATGATGTTCCTATCTTGCCGCCAACAGATCCCATCTCACATGCAGATGTTGTGGTTTGCGAATCAACGTACGGCCACAGAGTTCATGAAGATCCAGCTACGCGTTCATCTTTGTTGCGTGCGGCCATGGAAGAGACATTGCGTGAAAATGGCGTTTTGCTTATCCCTGCATTCTCTATTGAGCGCACACAGGAATTGTTGTATGAAATGGATTTAATTTTGAGAGATTTAAAAACATCAGAACCTATTTATCTTGATAGCCCAATGGCGATTAAGGCAACGCAGCTTTATCGGGATTTCAAAGGATATCTTAGATTCCAATCGCCGATTCTAGAAGAGCCAGACCGCGACTTCTTCTCATTTCCAAACTTACATGAAACATTGTCCGTGGATGCATCTAAGCAGATCAACGATGCACCCGCACCAAAAATTATTATCGCAGGTTCAGGAATGATGAACGGCGGCCGTATCATGCACCATCTCACTCGTTACCTTCCAAATGGGAACACAACCATTTTGGTTGTGGGATATCAGGCAGCGGGAACCATTGGTCGTCAAATTTTTGAGGGAGCAAAACATGTAAGGATTTATGGACAGAACGTTGATGTACGCGCAAAGATTCAAGGAATCGGTGCATTCTCCGCGCACGGAGATCAAAATAAACTCACACGTTGGATGAAGCCAGAAGATGGTGTCATGCCAAAGAAGATTTTTCTTGTGCACGGAGATGAAGATGCAAAGATTGAATTTGCAGAGCATCTTCGAAAAGAATTAAAGACGGAAGTTGTGATTCCAAACGAAGGAATGACGGTTGATGTGTAATGAAAATGTGTAGGGGTGGCTCGCGAGACACCCCTACTTTTATTGTCCGCCCTGTTCTATTTCTTCGATATCGGTTACACTCCGGCAAATATGTCTTTATTTGAGCCACAATTGTTGCGCTCCGTCTCTTCACAAGAGTCTTTTCGGCGTGGAAAGCATTATGTGGATGATGGTTCTGTGGTGCAAATTGAGCTAGAACGCTTGCCATCGGGGTCTATTCGGGTGACCGGAACCGTGTATGGAAGTTATGCGTATCACCCAACGTTTACCGTATCAGAAAGTGGTAAAGAGGTATTGTCTCACGAGTGTGATTGTCGGTTTCGTGAAGAAGGTGCCTGTAAACATGTGGTGGCATTAGGGCTTGTGGCTGCACGCAGATCCGTTGTCTCATCGAAAAGCTCTCAAAAGAAGAAGAGTTCTGCGGAATCAGATCTGCAAAAAACATTGCGTGAACACGCGGCAAGTCGTGGAGTAAATGCGGATTCTGAATCTTTTGGAAATGCAGCCATGCATTTAGAAAAATTACAGGTTGGTCGCGGCATATCTGGATTAAAACACGTGCCACGTGTTCGGCGCGAGGAGCATATTCTTGATCGCATCGAACTTGCATTTACCTATGATCATGAACTCGATTTAATCCGTGTCGAAGCGTCGGCCGTCTATGGTCCGATTATTTATCCGATCGAGCAGGGGAGTGTGTTACGTGGCGCAGAAGATTCTTTACACACCGCGCTCAGAGACTGGAGAGAAGAACATCAGGCTCGTGTAGATTTGGAAGCAAATGGATTTAGACAATCTGGAAAAGGAATTTTTGAATTGTCCGCAGAGCATGCGTTTGCTTTTTTGCGCCTCGGACTTTTGGATCTTTCAAAGTCGTATCAAATTCGTGCAGATGATGCGTTTGATCAGATCGCTCATATTCAAGAACAAGAGATTTCTTCCGAGTGGAATTTTCAGGAAGGATCCGGAGAAGATTGGCTATCGTTCTCGGTAAACTGGGCGTGTGCGGATCGTCCGTTGTCTTCTGTAGAAATCGAGCGCCTCGCAAATGGATATGAACAATTTGTGCGCGCTGCAGACGGTTCGTTTATTGAAATTAAAAATCGCGCAGATCTTCAGGGGGTCATCCGATTAACAGAAGAAGGGTCTTTATCAAAAAACGGAACACACAAACTTTCTCGCGCACGTGCGATCGAGCTTGCATTGCGCGCAAGTGAAAATCAACTCGTTCGATTATCTGATACATCTGAGTCGATCACTTCATTTTTGAAAGACGCAAAAGAAGGAAAGCTTGCAGAGTTGCCAAATATTCCAAAAAAGATTGCAGGTGCATTGCGTCCATATCAAAAAGACGGAGTCGCTTGGGCGATGTTTTTGCGAAAATACAAATTCGGTGGTGTGCTTGCCGACGACATGGGACTTGGAAAAACACTTCAAACGCTCGCGGTCATTTCAACGGACCGATCGGCAAATGCGGGTCCGTCACTCGTGATTTGTCCAAAAACACTTATCTCTATTTGGATTGCGGAAGCGAAGAGATTCACTCCAAACCTTTCGGTTGTGGCTGTTGAAGGAACCGCAAAGGAGCGAGAACAGATTTTGAAAAAGGCGAAATCGAAGGATGTTCTCGTGACATCGTATTCTTTGTTTCAAAGAGATGTAAAAGAGTATCAATCCATTCCTTTGTATTATGCGATTTTGGATGAAGCTCAGTATGTAAAAAATAGTAAGACCGCAACTGCACTTGCTGTGAAGTTGCTTCAGGCGAAACACAGACTCGCGCTCACAGGAACGCCGCTTGAAAACGGTGTGCATGAACTTTGGTCGCTTTTTGATTTTCTCATGCCAGGACTACTTGGAAATCACACATCATTTCGTTTTGAATTCGAGCGACCGATTCGTGAGAGAGCAGATGTTGATGCACTTCAGAATCTCAAACGTCGTGTAAAACCATTTCTTCTTCGTCGCACAAAAGAATCGGTTGCACCAGAACTTCCTCCGCGTGTCGAACAGACAGATTGGTGTGAGCTCACGCAAACACAAGCTGCGCTGTATGCCGACGTTCTTGCCTCTGTTCGTGCAGACGTTATAGAAGCCGTGGAGAAAAAAGGGTTTGCGCGTTCTCGCATTGAAATCCTCGCTGCGCTCACAAAATTGCGCCAAGTTTGTAATCATCCCGCACTCGTTGATAAACGATTATCGAAGGGTGAAGATGTTTCTGGAAAGCTCGCCTATGCGCTCGAGCTAGTTCGCGAGGCTGCAGACGGCGGACATAAAATTTTGTTGTTCAGTCAATTTACCTCCATGCTAGATTTGATTCGCCCTGAGCTCGATCGGATGTCCATCGGACATGTGACCATTGAAGGAAAGACACGCAATCGTGCTGAGGTGATTGAAAAATTCAAAACAGATCCAAACACGTCTGTCTTTCTTATGTCGCTCAAAGCGGCTGGAACAGGACTCACACTTACGGAAGCCGATACGGTCATTTTGTATGATCCATGGTGGAATCCAATGGTGGAGCGTCAGGCAATGGATCGTGCGCATCGTATTGGACAAACAAAATCTGTGAACGTGCATAAACTTGTAACAAAGGGAACGATCGAGGAACGTGTTTTATCGCTTCAAGAAAAAAAGAAATCTATTTTCGATGCGGTTGTGTCTGACACAGCCGAAGGATTTAAAGATCTGACATGGGAGGATGTTCAGGGGTTGTTTGGGGAAGGATAGTAAGTAGCTGGTAGCGAGTAGTGGGTAGTGAGGTTTTAAAAAACGTTTTTCAGAACCTTTCTACTCGCTACTTTTTATATTTCTCGAACTTGTCGAGAGACTGACACGTGCGGGTTTTCGACAAGCTCAAACAATAAGTGAGCGAGAAGTGTTTAGCAAAAGAAAAAACGTCCGCGAGGGGACGTTAGGCGCTTGGTTCTTTCGTAATGTATACGGGGGTGAGGCAGTCGTTACAGTACAGGAAGATTGTGCGCTTGTGATGCTGTGAATCGCGACCTCCAAATGGTCTCCATTCATCTTCAGCAGAGGCACGATGAGTCCGACCTTCTTTCAAAGAATCATTTTCGCACACAGGACACGTGGTTGGTTTTGTGTCTGGTTGGGTGAAACCATTCAACTTATTTTCAATGATTGGCCAAATGCTTTGCCCTTCATCTGCTGCCGTAAACTTGAGACAACAGTTGGAGCAAACGAGTTCATTGACGACGTTGGTATCAGGTGTGCCACGGCCGCCGATTGCACCATCATTATATTTTGTGTGCTTGATGCGCACGAGTAGTTTGCCTTCATGGCAAACGGGGCATTCGACTCCGATCTTTTGTCCTGGGCGCTTCTTTGGCATGATTGCCTCCTGTTGTTGATGTCGACCGGCACTTTTTCAGAAAAAATGAGAAAAGTCAATAGGAAGAACACGTCTCGACGAACCGTCGTATTTCCGCTACGATACACCTCGTTATGAAAGATCTCTCGCACATCCGGAACTTCTGTATTATTGCCCATATTGACCACGGAAAGTCGACCCTTTCGGATCGACTTTTGGAAATGACGGGAACCGTTGAGCATCGCAACATGAAAGCGCAGATTTTGGATTCCATGGATATTGAACGCGAGCGTGGAATTACCATTAAACTTGCGCCAGCTCAAATGCAATACAAGGGATACACATTGAACTTGATCGATACTCCCGGTCACGTGGACTTTAACTATGAAGTTTCAAGGTCACTTGCGGCTGTGGAAGGTGCTGTGTTGCTCGTGGACTCTACACAAGGTGTGCAAGCGCAGACGATTGGAAATTTGTATCTTGCGCTTGATGAAGAGCTTGAGGTGATTCCTGTTTTGAATAAAATTGATTTGCCTGCTTCTGATGTTCCAAGACGCGCGCAAGAAATGATTAAGTTGATTGGGTGCGATGAATCAGAGATTTTGGCTGTGAGTGGAAAAACCGGATCAGGAGTTATGGAATTACTTGATCGCATCATTGAAAAAGTTCCACCACCTGTTGGAGATGTAAACGCACCACTTCGCGCGCTTATTTTTGATTCGTTCTATGACGATTATCGTGGAGTCATGGCGTATGTTCGTGTGATTGATGGTTCTTTTAAGACAGGAGAAAAAATTCGATTCATGGCAACAGGTGCAGAGGTTGAAATTTTGGAAGTGGGAGCTGTGACACCTGGTGGCCGTGTTCCGCAAAAAGAACTTGAAACTGGACAGATTGGTTACGTTGTCACAGGACTCAAAACAATCGCACATTGTCGCGTGGGTGACACGATTACGCTTGCGGCGGCAAAGGTGGAATCACTTGGTGGATATCGTGAAGTGAAACCAATGGTGTTTGCGGGTGTGTTTCCAGCAGAAGGAGATAACTTTGGACGATTGCGTGAAGCGATTGAGCGTTTGAAATTGAATGATGCAGCTCTTGTGTATGAACCAGAGCATTCGCCTGCGTTAGGCTATGGTTTCCGTTGCGGACTTCTTGGAATGTTGCACATGGAAATTTTGAAAGAACGTTTGGAACGCGAGTTCAACATTGAGCTTGTTGTTACTGTTCCGTCTGTTGCCTACAATGTGTTCAAAACAAAAGGGGATTCATTCATGATTAAGAGTCCGCTTGAACTTCCGGATCCGTCACACGTTGAGCATATCGAGGAACCATGGGTGACAGCAGACATTGTGACGCCAACCGATTATGTCGGTGGAGTAATGCAACTCGTGCAGGATCGTCGTGGAATTTATAAGAACACGGAATATCTTTCAGAGAACCGTGCCATTTTGCATTATGAAATCCCGCTCGCTATGGTGATTGTGGATTTTTACGATAAACTGAAAAGTGTGACAGCAGGGTATGCATCACTGAACTATGATTTCAAGGATTATCGTGAGGCAGATGTTGTGAAGATGGATATTTTGGTCGCAGAAGAAGCTGTTGATGCGTTTGCAACGCTTGTGTATCGCAATGAAGCTGAGCGCGTTGGACGCCGAATCGTAAAGTCTTTGAAGGAATCCATTCCGCGTGAAAACTTTGTGATAAAATTGCAGGCAGCGATTGGTGGAAAGATTATTGCGTCTGAACAAATCTCTGCGGTAAGAAAAGATGTTACAGCTGGATTATATGGTGGAGACATCACACGTAAGCGCAAGCTTCTTGAGAAACAGAAGAAAGGAAAAGCCCGCATGTCAGAAATGGGCCGAGGCCGCGTCACCATCCCAACCGATGCGTATTTGAAAGTGTTAAAACGCGATTAGTTACTTACTGTCATTGCGAGGAGGAGTCATCGACGACGAAGCAATCTTACGCTTCGGAAAGATTGCTTCGCCCCGACTGAAACGTTGGGGCTCGCAATGACAAGAAAACATATGAAACAAAAAAAATACATGCGTCTTTTTTGGTCAGTCATTTCAACAGTTGTTATTTTAAGCATGGTGTTGTCTTCTGTTCTTGTTGGCTTCTAGCATGTTGAAGCATTGGGCGGTATCCCCGCAAGCACCAGAACTATTTTTTGCACAATTTCCGGAATTTCATCCGGTGCTTTTGCAGTTGCTTCACAATCGTGGAATCAAAACACAAGAACAAATGGATGCGTATCTTGATCCAGATTGGGGAAGAGATGTTTGTTCTCCAACATTATTTCGACAAATGCCTGAGGCGGTTGCACGCGTGTTTGCCGCATTTGAGCGCGGTGAGCAAATTACGGTTCATGGAGATTATGATGCGGACGGCGTTTGTGGATCCACTCTTTTGATTTCGTCCTTAAGAGAAATTGCTCGCGCATTGAATTTCGACGCAACAAAAATTGATTACTATATTCCTCATCGCGAACTCGAAGGGTATGGATTATCACCAGAGACGGTCGAGCAGTTCTCCGGCGGAGCCGGATCCGGCTCTGCCGGAAAGGACAAAACAAAACTTCTGATTACTGTCGATTGTGGGATTTCGAACAAGCCAGCGATCGATCTTGCAAAGTCATACGGAATAGACACGATTGTTTGCGATCATCACACCATGCCAAAGGAATTGCCAGAGTCTGCAATTCTGATTCATCCACTCGTGCCAGGAGAAACATTTCCAAATAAATTTTTGTGCGGAACAGGTGTTGCGTTTAAGCTCGCATGCGCTCTGTACGACGAGGCTCGAACTCGCGGTGCGGCATTTCCACCAGGCCAAGAAAAATGGCTTCTCGATCTTGTCGCGATTGCGACGGTTACTGACATGGTTCCGATCACAGGCGAGAATCGTGTTCTTGAGACGTTCGGGTTATTGGTGTTGAACAAAACAAAAAGACCAGGACTCCGTGCACTGATCGAGATTGCTGGAGGAAAGTTGGGTGAGTTGAATACAACATCGATTGGATTTCAGATTGGACCTCGCTTGAATGCAGCGGGGCGCATGAAACATGCGTATGATGCGCTCGAGCTCATGATCGAAGAAGATGAAACTGTTGCGATGACAAAAGCCATGCACCTTCAGGAAACAAATAAGGCAAGACAAGCAAGATCCGATGAAATGTATAAAGAGGCAAAGAAGCAACTCACTGAAACACCAACGGATTGTATTATCCTTGCGCAAGACGGATGGCAAGCTGGGCTTGTTGGGCTTGTTGCAGGGAAATTGTTGAATGAATTCAATGTACCGGTTTTCATTTTCGGGAAAACTGGCGATCACTACGTCGGCTCTGGTCGAAGTACAGACACCATCGACCTAATGCCAGCACTTCACGCCGCTGCTGAACATCTAGAAAAATATGGTGGACATCCGCAGGCGTGCGGCCTCTCGATCGCGAGTACAGAAGCATTTGAAGCAGCGACCAAGATCATGCGCGAGACAATTGTCGCGAGTTTACAGAATGCGGACGCGACACCAATTCTTTCTGTTGATGCTGAAATGAAACTCGAAGATGTTTCTTGGGAGCTCCTCGAAGGAATAGAAAAATGCAAACCATTCGGCATGGGAAACGCCTCACCGCTTTTCGCGGCCCGATCGGTTACCGTGGTCGGTCTTTCAACGGTCGGCGCAGACGGAAAACATTTACGTTTGACAGTTCAGTCACCAAACGGAAAAATTCTCAAAATGATCGGTTTCTCATTCGGCTTCCATATCGGATCTCTCCACCTCGGTGACGTCATCGACGTCGCGTTCGAAGTTTCTGTGAATGAATGGAATGGGAATCGGGAATTACAGGGGCGTATTGTGGATTTAATCGCAAAACAGATTTGATGGTTATTGTTTGAGCTTGTCGAAAACCTATTTTCGTATTTAGTCTCTCGACAAGCTCGAGAAATATTTATCCGTAATTTTTATATGTCTCACAAACACATCAAAATATTCACAGACGGCGGATCACGCGGAAACCCTGGGCCATCGGCGAGTGCAGCGGTTTTGTATTCGGAAGATGGCGATCTGATCGGCTCTGCATCGTTGTATCTTGGAAAGACCACAAACAATCAGGCAGAATATACTGCCATCATTATTGGACTTGAGGAAGCAAAAGCCATGGGTGGGGAAACGATTGAGCTTTGTATGGATTCAGAACTTGCCGTCAAGCAATTGAAAGGGGAATATAAAGTGAAGAATCCTGAAATTGCGAAACGATTTTTAGAAGTGAAAAATCTCATCACGCAATTTGATCATGTGAAGATTAAGCATGTTCGTCGTGAACTAAATAAAGCCGCAGATGCACTCGTGAACAAGGTTTTGGATGAACAGAAAACGTGATATACTAGTTTCACTATGGGAATATTTGGATCATCAAAACCAACAACTTTTCTTGGCGTCGATATCGGCGGAAGTAGTATTAAAGTTGTTGAGCTTGCAAATGAAAAAGGACGCGCGCGTTTGATGACGTACGGGTATTTGGAATTGCCTCCACAAGAAGCTGGGGATGGATTATTTGATCAACCAAAAAAGGCTGGGGAACTTTTGGCACAAGTATGTAAAGAAGCAGGGGTAAAAACCACGCAAGCCATGACAGCATTGCAGGCGTCGAGTGTATTCTCGACAATTCTTGCGCTTCCAAAAACAAAAGATCCAAAAGCAATTAAACCTTTGATTGATGCCGAACTTGGAAAACTTGCACCGCTTCCTGTTTCAGAAATGATTACATATTCCACCATGATTGATGGGGAGAAGGGGAAAGAAGAAGAGAAGAAGAGAAGTAAAGAAGAAGAGGGTGTGAAAAAAGAAAAAGACAAATATACTCGTGTGCTCGTGACAGGGGCTGCGAAGACCTTTGTTCAAAAGTATATTGAGATTTTTAAAACCGCAAAGTTGAATTTGCAGGCGATTGATACAGAATCATTCGCACTGATTCGTGCACTTATCGGAAAAGATCGTGGAGCGATCATGATTTTGGATTTAGGGTCAAAGCGCACAAACTTGTTTATTGTAGAAAAGGGGATTCCATTTGTTTCACGCAGTATCAATTTGGGTGGAGATACAGTTACAAAGCGCATGGTAGAACAAATGCAATTATCGGAAGGGGATGCCGAGCGCGCAAAAAGAGATCTTGGAATTGCAGGAGGGAATGGATCTCTTCCAAAAATTTTAGAACCAATCATGCAGCCTATTGTGAATGAAATTCGTTTTGCATTTCAGTTATATGCAAACATGGAACTCACAGAAATAAAACGTGTAGAAAAGATTATTCTTACCGGTGGTTCTTCACATCTTGCGCACGTCCCAGAATACCTATCGGAAACCCTGAACATGAATGTGTATCGTGGAGATCCATGGGCTCGCGTTGTGTACCCAAAAGATTTGGCTGTTGTCCTTGAGGAAATCGGACCAAGAATGGCTGTTGCCGTTGGGCTTGCCATGCGTGAAATGGAATAGAATTCAAAGTGAAAGAGTGAAAAAGTGATAGAGTGAATGTGTTGTTTTCTATTTTAAAAATAAATAGCTTTTCGTTCAATCACTCTTCCGCTCCTTCACTTTATCACTTTGTAGCCCTATGCCCCCTAAAAAGAAACCGTCACTTTTGATCGTTGATCCTGATACGCATCTTGCGGATATTTTATCGAAACGATTTTCTGCAGAAGGTTGGACAGTTCGTTCTGCAAAAACCGTTGATCAAGCAGAAAAACTTCTTGGAAGGAAACCAAGTGATGTTGTCCTTGTTGATCCTTCAAAAGAATTGTCTCCAGAGGAAGTGTTGGTGAAGCTTGTGGATTCAACAGCTTCAGGAGCTAGGGCGCTGATTCTTCATTCAGCAGATTTTACACGCAAGACTATTGCCTTGTGGAAGAAGATTGAAGGAAGTACCATGGTTCGTAAGGGAGAACGTTCTCTGTCAGAATTCGTTAAACATATTAGGAAAGTAGCAAGTAACAAGTAGGGGGGCGAGTAGCTGGTAGCGAGGTTCTATAAACGTTTCTAGAATCTCTCTTCTCACTTCTCTCTTTTCTACTTTTCTACTTTACTACTCTTCTACCTCGCCTTATGGACCAACAAAAATTAACACTTGTAGAAATCTTGGTGGTTGTTGCGATTATTGCGCTTATGGGAACGCTCTCGGCCGTTGCTGTTGGAGCGGCTCGTTCAAAACAGCGTGATGCAACACGTTTGTCGAATGTGAGACAAATCCAATCTGCGTTGGAAGATTTTTTCAATGAAAACAACACGTATCCAGAAGGAAGTCTTTTGCCACTCGGAGATTCTACACAAAGTGCGTGTTTGGGAATAACGGGTTTTCGGGCTGATTGTTCAACAGAAACCGCTACCATTATCAGAAGTGTTCCTCGAACGTATGAAAGCGGATTGCCTGGAAAGGTTACGTGCGGAAATCCTGCAAGAAAAGCGTTTTGTTATTCAGCACTGAACGAGGGTGATGCATATGCTATTCAATTTGAGTTAGAAAACGGATTACCAGGAGCTGGATTGCAAAAAGGAGTGAACTGCGCAATCCCTGGAAAAATGGCTGCTGGTGTGTGCCCACAATAGAATAGGTTGACAAATTCAGAAAAATCATTTATAAACAGAAAGCTAATCAAGGTGATTAGCTTTTTGATTTCTCAAGCAAAAGGGACACATGCGACTCAGCGCAGAAAAGTTGCAGGCAGCCATGACCAACAAAGGTCTGAATGAAATCCGTCTTGCCAATCTTCTTCGGGAGAACGGTCTCGACGTCAGTCCGAACGTTGTCAAAAAGTGGTGCAGGGCGCTTCAGCCTGCATCTGACAAGATCCTGCTCATGGAGCGGGTTCTCGGTTCCAAGATCACTGAAGACGAGAAGCCGCGCCGCTCTTTCATTCATCCGACCAACGGACGGCAGTCTGCCGCCGCCTGATCTCCCCGCCAAATTCTGAACCGATGTCTATCGGTTTTTTTATTTATGCTGTGAATAATTTTTTCCGTGTAATGGAATTATATGCTATGCTGTAGGGGATGAAATAAATGTTTGGTATTAATCCGGTTTTGGAATTGTTTGAAACAGATTCTCTATGCCTGCAGCGAAAAAGAATAAAAATATTTTGGTTGTGGAAGATGAAAAGCCCATGGCTAGAGCGTTAGAATTAAAGCTAACGCATTTAGGCATGAGTGCGAAAGCTGTTTTTAATGGCCAGGAAGCATTGGATGCCATGGAAAAGGAAAAATTTGATATGGTTCTCCTTGATATCATGATGCCTGTGAAAGATGGTTTTGGGGTGTTGGAGGGAATGAAAGAAAAAGGAATCAAAACACCCGTGATCATGCTTTCAAACTTGAGTCAGGCAGAAGATGAAAAGCGTGCGAAAGCACTCGGGGCGATTGAATTTTTCGTAAAGTCAGACACACCTATTGCAAAAATTGTAGAACATGTTCAAGCTCTTTTAAGCGCATAGACCTATGCTACTCGATGACAAGACT
>CAIKXH010000102.1 GCA_903831335.1 Candidatus Uhrbacteria bacterium
CCACGTTTTGTTCCGGGATCATTTGTAATAAAATTCCCATCTTTTGTATATCCTCTGATCACAAGCATGTGATACTTTGGGCCAGGAGCGGTAAAGTAGGGATTTTTTAACATCTGACCTGCAACCGGAACAATGACTGGCTGTCCAAGATTCAACCGTTCCTTTATTTGATCCACGGTTGGATTTTCTAGAATCTCACTTTTTCCTAATCTGTATATTTTTTCTGCAAACTGCGCTGTTTCTGATGAAGTTGTATCAATGTTATATCCGAAGATTTTATCTTGATAAGCAACCATGGCTAGAATTTCTTTTGTTGCAACAGCAGCATCAATTGTCTTTGCTGTGTTTTTCGCATAGTACTCCTTTACCATCAAAACCGAAGCTTCTTCACATGCATCTTGATAAGGTTGACCCCAATCCCCTGTAGGCGCCTGAATCGTGAAAGGGACAGCTAAATTGATTTCTGCTGCGAGAACTGTTTTTGATGACTCCTTCTTTGCAGGAACGATTGGAGCTGAAGGAGCTTTTGCGACAGGGACAGAAGGAACGTTTGTTTCTATTTTTTTTGTTTCTTCAAATGTCACAGGTTCTGGTAATACAACTTGTTTTTGTGCTCGCACAAATTCTAAAATCTGCACCCGATCGAAATAAACAAACAATCCGATCGCGACACACACAATACCACCAACAATAACCCAATTAATTTTTTTCATACGCTAACCGGCATTTTTAACAAGCCAATCTTTTAATTTCCACGTGGCAAGGACATCATCTTCATTATATTCCATGATCTTTTGCAACAGTTTCGGACTTTTATCCGATAACCATTCTTCAAACCACAAAACAGAATTCGCCCCAGACGCATCATCGGCACGCCAATGGAAACCAATATAACTTGCGATATCTTTCAAAGAATAAAATGAGAGCGGAAAAATAATTGATGGCCGAATAAGTTCAATAAGATCAATCATGTTTCGATCAAGAGCCTCTTCTACAATTTCTGAAATCCCGTATCTTGCAGCAAATCGGCGAACAACTTCTTGCTCAAAGAATCCGTAATGATAAATCGGTGCCTCCATATGCTGTGCAATGAAATCACAAAATTCAATCCACGTAGCAGATTCTTGTGCTGGCGATTCTGCCATGAATGGATGATAACTCGATTGGCCATTCTCCACCTTTAATACACCCAACAAGTAATCAAAATCACGAAGCGGATCACTTTCAATATCAAAATATAATTCGATCTTTGATACCGGAAGATCGATCGATCTTTTGATCAGGTGATTCCCTTTTTTAATCGCGAGGGCTTGTTCATGCATGGTTTCTAGGCGCGATACACTCACATTTGGAACACGACGCTCTAATTCAGCTAGTGGCAATGAAGCGAGCTCTCCAATGGAGTTAATGTTGCATTCATGAAGGGCAGCAACTTCTTCTCTCCAAACACGATTCAACAATGAAAGATCATCACAGGACTCAGACTCCTCACGACACTCGGAAAACCATGGTGACTGCTTACATCCAGTTGTGACAAAATGCGCAGGCTTTTTTCCCGCGATAATCTTTTCAATTTCCATGAGGTTCAAATGAAACTGTGCTTCCATTTCTTCTATTGGATAAGACAAAACCATTTTGTCTGGAGTAATCACGTATCCATTCACAGGTTTCACTTCTTGAATCTTCATGAGGAGCTCTGCATAAAAACATCCTTGAAACTTAAATTCATCACGCAAATAACGTGAACGTTTTACATCAGAGGCGACGTAGTAATAATTTCCGAAACGAGATACTCCTTCGACCTTCTCTAAAACATCTGGATGTCCAACCCAATGTTGATCAACAAGCACTCCATGATAAATCACCTGTCTTCCCTCTGCCATAAACGCAAGCGTCTGTCTGAATGCATCGTCCGGGTCTTCTGCTGTTACTTCTGAAATCTCTTCCCGATCAGAAATAATCTCACGCTGTTTTGCATCAATCATGCCATCATCAATCAAGCGCTCCATGAGCGGATGATGTGGTTTTTTTCTATCAGAATGAACATCAAAATAAACCCAATTAGGGCACTTCACATACTGATAAAACGTTTTCTCTGAAATTTTGTGGAACATGTAAAGTGAGTATACCATTTTTTTTCCGCTTCTGTTATCCTGTTTTTAGCTCTTTTCACGGAGGTTTCATGTCTGATTCGGAATCAGAGGAATTTGGGGAAAAAAAAGAATATCCCCCTCTTCCACCTTCGGTTCGTCTCGTTATTGTGCCAGATCCCCTCGATGGAGACTGGACACATTTTTACACAGCAAGAGGCCTCGCTGTTACATACAACGATCTTCCGAAAGCTCTTTCGTACAAGCTTCGTTCTGTCGTGAACAGCCTGGTTCAAAGAAAAATCTCCAAACTGGATTTTGATTCCGCAAGAACACACACCGCTCTCGCAGATAGTGAATCAACAACACAACATCCATTTGATCTTCGACTCCTCAGAGAGGACGAAGACTTCGAAGATTTGTTTGCTGCGGTCATTTGGTGGATCGAGCGCGAACAACGAAGAATGCGCTGTGGCACGGATTCATTTCACGGAACGCAACCACACAAAACATGGACCTGCGAATGCGGGGCCGTCGTCGATGTGGAAAAAGTCTTTGTCGAAATGTGCAGCAACCCCGAATGTCCCACCTGGGACAAATACAGGTTCTGTACAGGACAAAGTCCCAAAAAACTCCAGCGCCTTGCTTGATCCAAAAGATCGAGCTTTTTTTATTTCAAATAATTCGCTGGCTCATACACG
>CAIKXH010000103.1 GCA_903831335.1 Candidatus Uhrbacteria bacterium
AAGGACGTCTACATCCGTGAGGGCGTTTTTCAAAGATACTGTGAGGGTTTTTGATAGTGCATCTTTTGCACCTTTCAAAACTCCAGGGGTGTCCACAAAAACAATTTGACCTTCATCTCTTGTGAGAATTCCATGAATCGGTAAGCGTGTTGTTTGTGGTTTTGGGGAAGTGATGGCGACTTTTGAACCAACAAGAGCGTTCATTAATGTTGATTTTCCGACGTTTGAACGTCCGACAAGAACAACAAATCCTGCTTTTGTTTTTGGAAGTTCCGTCGTTTCTTCTGAGGTGGGAGAGATTGTCATAGAGGGGGTAGCAAGTAGCTGGTAGTAAGTAGCGAGGTTCTATAAAACGTTTCTAGAACCTCGCTACCTTCTACTCGCTACTTACTACTAATTCTAAATTTATTTAAGTTCTAATTTTGTTACGAGTTCTACGTGTGGGGTGTGAGGAAACATGTCTAATGCTTTCATTGCTGTGATATTATAAATTTTTTCTAATTGTACCATTTCTCTTGCAAAGTTTTTTGGATTGCAAGAAACGTAAATAATTGTTTTTGGTTTGTTTTTTATAACATCCGCAAGCGCTCGATCATGCATTCCTGAGCGAGGTGGATCAAGGATAACGACATCTGCATTATGTTTTGACCAATCGTAATCTTCTGTTGAAGCAGCGAAGAATTCTGGGGAAACATTGTTAAGTGATGCGTTGATCTTTGCGTCTTCAATTGCTTCTGCATTTAATTCAACGCCGATCATTTCTTTTGCGCTTGATGCGAGGGCGATTGAGAAGAATCCTGTTCCGCAGTAAAGATCCAGAACACGCTTATCAGATATGTCTCCGCAGTATTCCTTTACTGTATCGAGAAGCAAGTGTGATGCGTAAGAATTTGTTTGGAAGAATGCGTTTGGACTGATGCGGTATTTGATGTCCTCAATGGTTTCTTCGATAAATCCGTCACCTTTGATTGTTTTCAACTCTGTTCCAAACGAGGTGTCCGCATCTGTATCGTTAATCGACCAGATGAGCGTGGAGAGGTTTGGGAGCTTGGAAAGGGTTGAGAGGCATGAGAGGACTGTTGTACGCTCAGCATCAGAGGTTGGTTTGCTTGTCACAATCACGACCATTGTCTCTCCGGTTCTTGTGACACGTATGGTTGCGTATCGGAGAAGTCCGACGTGCGAACGACGATCGTAAAAGGAGAGTCCACATGTTTGTGCCCATTCCCGAACGGGGGTGAAAAGTTCGTCGATTTTTTCATCCGCAAGAAAACAAGTGTGATTATCAAGGACCTTCCACCACTTGTCTTTTTGTCTCATACCAACAAGTCCCTCGAAATTGATCACAAAATCCATTCTGTTGCGATAATGCTCAAGTTTTGGCGAAGAAAGGATCTCTGCACAGCGAAAAGTAAGACCTTTCAGCTTGAAAGATCCGTTAATATCAGATACTTTCTGTATCAGCTGTTTTTCATACGGGATATGTGACCAGGCACAAGAACCGCACAATTCCTTATTTGGACATAATTGAGGCATATTGGCCGCAAGCATATCTTAAAATCGATTTTATTTCAATAGTTAGCCAAATATGATCCTGATCGCCCATAATATTCGTTCGCTTCACAATGTTGGTGCCTTCTTTCGCACGGCAGATGCGTTTGGAGTTGAAAAGATCTATTTAACGGGTTATACGGGTTGTCCTCCTCGTAAAGAGATCGCAAAGACGGCCCTTGGGTCTGAGCATCGCATTCCTTGGGAGCATCGCGAGAATATCGATGAACTTTTATTGGAACTCAAATCGGCGGGGAAGAAGATTGTGGCTCTCGAGATTTCTAACCGCGCTATCCGAGTGGAAGCTCTTCAGATTCCTGTAGAACAGGTAGCACTTATTGTCGGAAGTGAGGTGGAAGGAATTTCACAACAGACACTTGAACAATGTGACGAAATTATTGAGATCCCCATGATCGGAGTCAAAAAATCGCTTAATGTTTCTGTTGCAACAGGGATTGCGTTGTTTGCGATAACGACAAAAATCCGCTAAACTGACCGTGTATGATTTCGATTGTTATTCCAACAAAAAATGAAGAACTTCACTTGCCAAAATTACTTGCTTCTATTCGATTGCAGACCGTGCAACCTCATGAGATTATTGTCGCTGACGCAAAATCAACAGATCGCACGCGTGAAATAGCCGCATCGTACGGAGCGATTGTAATTGATGGTGGTATGCCGTCTGTTGGGCGTAACATCGGAGCACGTTGTGCAACAGGTGAATTGATTTTATTTTTGGATGCGGATGTTGAATTAAGGGATCCTACCTTTTTGGAAAAGTCGATTGCAGAATTTAAGGAACGTGGTCTTGGTCTTGCAACGTGTGATGTTTTTCCATTGTCGGATGCCTACATAGATCATTTCATGCATAAGGCCTACAACAAATACGCAAGAGCATGGGGGTCACTTTTTCCTCACGCACCAGGTTTTTGCATGCTTGTAAAACGTGATTCACACAACAAGCTCGGAGGTTTCGATGAATCTGTTGTTTTCTGCGAGGATCATGATTATGCCCGCAGGTTTAAAAAAGTTGGAAGATTTGGTTTTTTGAGATCCACAAAAATTCCCGTGAGTATTAGAAGATTAGATAGAGATGGTCGAATGAATATCGCGATCAAGTACTTGCTTGCAGAGTTGCATATCGCATTTGTGGGCCCAATTCGTACAAATAAATTTAATTATACGTTCGGACATAGCAAGGCAAATAAAACAAAGGTTACAGACCAAAAATCCTAATCCTCTCCATGTTCATTCCTCTTGTTATCCAACATCGCCACGTGCATTTGTCGAAAGCAGATCTTCGACAATTATTTGGTGATGAAAAAACACTTCAAATTGAAATGGAGTTAGATCACAAGGGTCAGTTTTTGTATGAAGAAACGGTTGATGTTGAGGGAAAAACAGGAGTGATCGAATCTGTTCGTATTATTGGTCCTGTGCGTCAAAAAACACAGG
>CAIKXH010000104.1 GCA_903831335.1 Candidatus Uhrbacteria bacterium
AGGCAAGCCAGAAATTTTGAAAAATGCTTACATTGATTACACGGCAACATCCGGAATTGATTTCAATGTTGATTTTACGCAGTTTACTCCACGTGCAACCTATACATCGAGCTCATTGCGACGTGAATATTTTCGTGGAATGAAGTGGTACATCATGCTTCCATTTTTTGTGAAGAGCCCACAGCTTACAGCAAATGCATATGCTATTTCGCAATTGCTTGCTGAAGATACACAAGCACAACAGGATTACAACAAACTCGAATCTGCCATCACCTTTATGGTTGGCTCAAGTGATGACTTAACTCCTACGGATTATTTGGCTGCACTTGCTTCTGCAAAAGACGCTCCAGACAAAGAGGCTGCAGCACTCCAGTACTTGATAAAAATGCACGATCCAAAAATTAAAGATCTTGCAGCAGAATATCAAGCTGTTGGTGTTGAAAATTCAGATGATGTCCGCTTGAAAACAAAAGGACTCCGCTTTTTTAGCGGGAAGTTCATTATGGATTCGTATTGGACAGGATTTTTAACACAAGGGGATGAAGCTGTCAGAAAAGGGTATACGCAAAAGTTACCTCCAATGGCTTCCATGCTTGAGGTCATGTCTTTGCTTGGATCTGATTATGCAAAAACACAAATTCCAAAACTAGATTTTTATAAAGACACAAATAAAGATGCGATTAATCAGGCGATGGCAGAATTAGAAAAACAAAATGCCACCCTTACAGAAGCAGATTGGCAAGAAAATCTCTATACATCTTGGATGTGGACGATTCAAGGATTGTTTGGTTGGCAAAAAGCAAACCGTGCAGCATTGCCACAATTTATGCAGTCTCCAAACTGGGCTGTAAAAACATTGCAAACCGCCGCAGCATTTTGGACACAACTTCGTCACGCCACTATTTTGTATGCAAAGCAATCGTTTGCGGAATTAGGTGGTGGAGGAGCTGAATGTGATCCGCGTGAAATTCCTGAAGCACCGAAGGGATACATTGAACCAAATATTCAAACATACGCACGCTTGTCTTATCTTGCAAAACGGACAAACCAGGGTCTAAGAGATCAGGGTTATACATTGAAAAACATGCTTCCTCTTCAGAAGTATGTTGATATGATGGATTTGGTGTCAGATTATTCTGTGAAACAATTAAAAAATACAAGTCTGAAGGAGGATGTGAAAAAAACAACAGAACCGGACCCTGATAAACCAGGGGAAATGTGTACGCGTTATACAATTGAAGGGGCAAATGATTGGGAGACATTGCGTGTCGGTTTGGCAGATGCATTGACCGATTCCATCCCCGTTCCGGTGGAAGGTCCGCTTTTGCCAGCGAAAGATCGCCGTACAGCGATTCTTGCAGATGTTCACACAGGTGGCGACAGCCAATTCCCCCTTTCTGTTTTGTATGAAGGGGAAGGTGTTCCATATGTGATGTTTGTTGCGGTAAAAGATACGAATGGCCCTCGCCTTACAGTGGGATTCGTTTCCTCACAATATGAGTTTACAAAACCTTATGGAGATCAACGCTTAACAGATGAAGCTTGGCAAAAGAATTTTTACGAAGGAGATGAACCCTATGAGGCGTTCAACTATATCCCAAAAAATAAGTGGCCAAAGATAAATGCATGGTTCGAGCCATTGCTTGTGAAATAGTGTGAAGAGATATTGGATTTTTCTATTAAGTTTCTTGATTGTCGTGATTGCGATGATCATCCTAAGAGGGCCTGTACAAACAGGTCCTCTTAAAACTGTTTATAAAAATTCGTATACATCTCCTCAGGAATTTATGGAGGGGTTGTACGCAGTCGAACAAAATTCTTCAAAAGGAGAAGGAAAAACAACACGTCGCATTCGGGCGATCATCGTGCCGCACCATCTTGTTTCTTCGGCAGCGATCGCGACGGGATTTGAAGCATTGAAAGGACAATCGTTTAAAAAAATTGTGATGATTACTCCTGATCATTTTTTTCAATGTGAGAAAACGTTGTGCACAACGAACGCTGTGTACGAAACATTTTTCGGAAATGTGTCAGCGGATGTTTCGATGATAAAGAAACTAATTGCGTCTCCGATCGTTTCTGATAATCCGAAGCTGTTCAAAATGGAGCATGGAATTTTTTCTGATGTTCCGTTTATTGCAAAACTTTTTCCTGGTGTAAAAGTCACACCTATCGCATTGAATACAACAAATTGGAAGTTACAACAGAAGGAAATAAAAGAATTGATTGAATCTGTTCTTGATGATCAAACTATTCTGGTCGTGAGTTCTGATTTCTCCCACTACCTTTCATTACTGGACGCGAACAAAATGGATGAGCAAACCGCTGAGACCATTTTTGCAAAAGATTTTGATGGAATATCAAAATTGAAAAATCCAGATCAAAGCGATTGTCCTGGGTGTTTGTGGACGCTTGCATCGATCGCAAATGATCACGGATTTTATAATCCATCCGTTTTGTCGCACACAAATTCGGCCACGATCCTGAAAGATGAAAAGATTCCAGAAACCACAAGTCACTTTGCAATGGCATGGTATGAAAACGATAAGCTCGATGAACACGACGTCGCCTTTGCGGGGGATGTTACGGTTACTCGTGGAAACGCGAGACGTTTGCCTGAAGAAATCAAGCAATGGTGGGCTGGCGATGGGGAACGCGTTGTGAACCTCGAAGGTCCGTTATCTGTCGGATGCACCTCATCAGAACTTTGGTATGTGTTTTGCAATCCGATGAGCCGATTCGAACAAGTCAAAAATCTCGCCACACATTTTGGGATCATGAACAATCACATGTTGGATCAGCGTGTCGCGGGCGTCGATAGAACAAAACAACTTCTCGAAACAGCAGGAAAGATCCCTGTCGGTTCTGAGATCGTCGAAACCGATACAGTGCGCATCGTTGCGCTCACAGAAATCATGAATCCGATCGAGGATGCCTCATTCGCAAACATTTCGAAAACAGAACAAGCCGTTCTTCAGGATTTGCGCGATCATCCATCCGATAAATTGACGGTCGTGTACGTGCATGGCGGCGATGAATATTTTGCGCTGACATCGGACGCATGGACGAAGCGTTGGGAGAAATTTATCGATGCAGGGGCAGATGCTGTCATGGTTGTTCACGCGCATGTTCCAGGGGACATGGTGTTTTACAAAAACAAGCCCATCTTTCGAGGGCTTGGAAACTTTGTGTTTGATCAATACGATGCTGTGTCAAAACAGACCGCGAAGTTCGTTCGATTACGAAAAGAAAATGGGGAAGTGAAGTTTGAAACGCTGACTGCTGATGTGCGTTAAGAAAGAAACAATCTTGCGATTCTCAACTCCTCATACGTGAACTTTCCTTCAAGAATATTAAACACCGCCGTCAGTAATTTTGTTGGCGAAGATTGAAAGGCTTTCTGGATTACAGCAAAACGATCAGCTGCAGGTTTCAGGTGTGAAATATCAAGATCTGGATTTTCTTCTACAAGTTTCAAGACATGCTGAACAACGGTGCTTTCCGCAATGTTTCTTTCCTTGGCGATTTGTGCGACAGAGAACTTCTTTTCAAGAAGTTCTTTTGTTTTTTGAAATGTGGATCCGGATGTTGTTGCACGGTCTATTTTTTGTTGTGGAATATCATGATCTTCTGTTATGCGTTCGACAAGCCCGTGTGTTTTTGTGTACACCTGAATCACTGTTAAAAATTGTGTACCGAATTGTTTTCTTTTGCGTTCACCAACACCAAAGATGTTTCCGAGAGCCCCAAGGGTCTGTGGAAGATAATAAGCCATTTCTTGCAATGTTTTGTCTCCGAAGATGACGAATGGTGGAACGTTTTGTTCTTCTGCAATAGAGCGACGCAAATCTCTGAGTTGCTCAAAAAGGGCAGCCTCATACGCGACATCTTCAACCTGTTTTTCTTTTTGGATAGATTCTGTAAACGATTTTGGTTTTGGGAGAAAAATACTCTCACGATCTCTTAATGCAGATTTTCCAAGGTTACTTACGCCAATGGTTGGATATTCACCTGGTTGTTTTGTGAGATAATTTTTCAACAACAATAAATCAACATACTCGCGCAGTTGCTGAAGTGGAATATTTTTTGCAACACCATAGACAGAAAGATTTTCATGGTGGTTTTCTAAAACACGTTTTTGTTTTGATCCGCGCAGGACATCACAAATGTATGCGAGCCCGAATCGCTCACCGGTTCTGAGGACTGTTGAGAGAATCTTTTGCGCGATTTCTGTGGCGTCATGCGTTTCTGTGGGAGTGGCTGAACAATTATCGCATGTGCCACAGTTTTCCATTTCAACAGGTTCGCCGAAATATTCGAGAAGAAATTTTCTGCGGCATGAGCGAAGTTCGCTATACTCTACGACTTGCGCGAGCTTTTTTTCTGCGAGAGCTTTCTCTGATTCATCTTCTATTTGATTGATGAAAAAATCTTGTTTGCGTTTGTCTCCATATGAGTAAAACAATACACAATCACTTGGCAAACTATCGCGCCCTGCACGACCGGTTTCTTGGTAGTATCCTTCTACTGTTTTTGGAAGATCCATGTGAACAACTAGTCTGACGTCAGGTTTATCAATACCCATTCCAAATGCGATTGTGGCGACAATGATGGAAACTTGATCACGAATGAATCTTTCTTGGGTGCGTGATCTGAGTTCTCCTGACAATCCTGCGTGATACGGTGCAGCGCGGAAACCCGCATGATTCAAATCGTCAGTAAGTGATTCTGTGTCTTTGCGTGAAAAACAATAAATGATGACAGATTCACCTTTGTGTTCTTTTAAGAGTGCGAGGAGTTGCTTTGTGGATTGAAGTTTTGGTTTTACGGTGTAGTGAAGATTTGGGCGATTGTGGCTTGAAAGAAATACGGGAGCGTCTGGCATGTTCAATTGGCGCAAAATATCTTCACGAACACGCATGGTTGCCGTTGCCGTGAGTGCCATGCAAGGAACGTGTGGAAATGTTTGTCTGAGCGCATTCAAATTGCGATATTCAGGGCGAAAGTCATGGCCCCATTCTGAAATACAGTGTGCTTCATCAACAGCAATTAAACTTACTTTTAATCTTCGTAAAAAAAGCATGAATTCTACGCGGGCCATGCGCTCTGGAGCAATATAGAGAATTTTGAGCTCACCTGATAATGCTTCTGCTTGAATGTCTTCTATTTCACCTGAATCAAGAGAGCTGTTTAGGTAAGCGGCATTGATTCCGTTTGCACGCAGGGTATCAACCTGGTCTTTCATGAGGGCGATGAGTGGGGAGATGACGAGTGTCAAACCTTCGAACATTAAAGCAGGTAATTGAAAACACAAAGACTTTCCTCCACCGGTTGGCATGAGGACAAGCGTATTTCTTTTTTCAAGGACATTCAAAATGATTTCTTCCTGTAAGGGTCGGAAGGCATCATATCCGAAGTATGTTTTGAGATGATCGTACATATGATGTTGGGTATGTAGATACGGATTACAGATTAATACAGATGCAGATTATTCTAATACAAGTTTACAAGTCGTTTGATGCGAACTCTATCACTTCCAAAATAGGCAAGTATAGCGAGTTTCAATTTAGCAATGCGCAAATAATCATTCGTTTGTTTCATGTGCTGCGGTGCATAATAATTTCCGATTTTTATTTCTAGAACGATTTTCTCATCGATAAAAAAATCAAAGAATCGTTTTCCAATAATAATTCCTGAATAAGAAATATTTACACACCATTCTCTCTGAAACGAAATTTGTATTTTTTTGAATGCCATTACCAAAGCGTCCTTATATGTTTTTTCTTTGAGTCCAGGACCAAGATTGTTGTAAACGTCATAAAGAGCTCCAATAAGTTTGTAACTTAGTTCTTCATAGATGAAATTGATATTTTGCATATACACACATTCGTTTATCTCTATCTGTATTGATCTGTAATTCGTATCTATAACATTAAAAGCGCCCGCAACTTTGCTGGCGCTTTCCGATTTCTCTTTTATGGATTGAGTTTAGTTCAAAAAAAACATTTTGTCAAACGCATTGTGGAAAAGTTTTCTCTCTATTTTGTCATCCTGAGTGCAACGAAGGATCTCATGTATTATACTGGTGTTATCTAATCCTATTTGGGCACACGAGATCTTTCGACTCGTCGATGACTCCTCGCTCAAGATGACGAACTTTATGTATCATACAATCACAAAACAAGAACTGAAAGATCTTATACAATCGAAGGAATCTTTTGTCCTTTTAGATGTTCGTGGGGAAGATGAGTGGAAGGCGGGACACATTGAGGGCTCGGTTCTTATGCCTCACTGGTTTGTAAATCTAAAAATTGGCGATTTGGTTCCGGATAAAGGAGCAAAGATTGTTGTGTATTGCTTAAGTGGAGGAAGATCAGCTGTTGCTGCGAAAACTCTAGATGATATGGGGTATGCAAACGTGTGGAATTTGGATGGGGGATATTCAGAATTTCAGGAATAGGC
>CAIKXH010000105.1 GCA_903831335.1 Candidatus Uhrbacteria bacterium
CATCGAATCCTTTTCTTGTTTGCGCGATTGTCCGCATGAGGTTCGGTTGGCCATTGAATCATGGATGCAGTTTGCATCTATTCCAGATGACCATTCACGTGCCGCGCTCATCGTCATTTTGGATGAAGACAAAACCGCTATCCTATTACAACGAAAAGACATGGGACACCCGAATCCTGCGTGTCGTGGACTCTATTCCCTTTTTGGCGGCTCACCGCACATTGGGGAAACGACTCATCATGCCGCTCTTCGTGAACTTCTCGAAGAGATTCGCGAGTCTGAATTGGAACTATATTTACATCGACTGAAACATGTTGATGACCTGATACTGGATTCTGTTCAGTGGCCAGGAGAATTTACAGCTTCGATTTTTTGCTTGCCGCTTCCGAACACAGCATTTATCAAGCTCGCGAAACAAATCGCTTTTCAAAACAATGTATCCGAATCTGTCGGTACATTAATCACCCGAGAAGAGTTCAACAAGATTCTCTGGTCCCAAGAAATGAAAGAACCCGGACGCCATTTTGTTGCTTCACAGCATTTGGCAATTGAGCGAGTACTTGTGTCACTCTCACAAGAATCATAGCACTCCGCACTCTCACCACTGTTTGAAATTAAACAGTGGTTTTTTTATTTTTAAAGAACGCACCACACCCATCCCTTGAAAAAAACCACAAAAACAAGTATTTTTTCCGGTCGTTCAAGTTGAATGACGTCGCTAGATTAGCTCAGTCGGCAGAGCGGCTGATTTGTAATCAGCGGGTCGTGGGTTCAATTCCCCCAAGGCGCACTTCTCCGAACTGTCTCACTCTGTGAGCGGTTTTTCTTACGTGAAACTGGGGTAGATACGGATTACAGATGAATACAGATATATAGATAATGAAAACGGGTCCAGGGATAGAACGTTTCTTTCCGAGTCATCTCTATCTGTATTCATCTGTAATTCGTATCTACACATGTTCCTATATTGACAAAAACATGTTCCGATCCTACTCTGTTACGTCCGTCGTTCATTCGTTCTACAAAACAACTCATAAGGAGATGATGTGAAAAAACCTGAGAACATCATCCTTGTCGTTCAAACACCAAATCGCGAAGGCCCGGGCCACGAATTCCTTGTCGCAAGCATGAACCTCTCCGATTTTGATCGGAGCATGTGGAAACAAGGAAAATCTGACGAACTGATTCTTTCGCTTGCACAAATGTCCCAGCGAGGAATCGGGCATTGGCGCGTAAAAATTGGAATGAAAACATTCGTTCGTTCCATCAAAGACGAGTACGAGATCAAGGAAAAAGTCAGACGAGTCAAACTTGATTTCGTTCTGCCAACAGATGCAGAAATTGTAAATGCGGCCTTGCGATGGAACAGAATCGCGATCGCAGAACAAGTTGCAGGCCTTGAAGAACACATCATGGGCTGCGATCGATTTATCACTGCTACACAAAACAAACTGAAAGAATATCGCACCTATCTAAAACAACCCAATATTCTCTCAGGGATTCGACTCCACTTTGAGCGCGTCTTGATTGCAGATCGCAAAAAAGACTTGCGCGACGTGCGCAATGAACGAAAACGAACGTTTCGAGAACTACAACGAACACAAGTCCTACAAAAGACCCTGAACGACAAAGAGGAAATCAAATCATTTCAGGACACCTGCCATTCTCTCTGAGAATGGTTTTTCTTTTTGACAGGACACACAGATCTGATAACGTTTTATTGCCACCCGTAAGGAGACGCCATGAAACTCGTCCGTGACTACATTCATCCCGCGGGAAGCTATTTGCTCGGACAAGATCGACGAGGTGTGTGCCATGGTATTTTCTGCTGGAGTGCAGAACAGATCACAGCCATTTCGCGCGACTGGAGACTCACTCCAAAAGAAGAAAACCGTCTCGTCAAAACATTCATGCAGCAAGAAATTGAACTTCGATCAAAACAAGAGCCGCGCATGATCCATGGGGTTGGTGCAGCGCTCGTCGATCATCAATTTCAAACCTTGCGCCACGTGCGGGAAATCACAGATCCACGCAGAACAAAACCACTCACGCAAGGCCACATCTACTTTCGCACGCAAGCGAAAGCGCACCAAGAACACGAAGCAGCGCTTCTTTTCTATGTGACACCCGAGGGCAAAGCCACTCTTGCACACATTCGTACGCAAGATCAGGCTGCAGAACTCTTGAAATGGGAAGACTGGATGGTTGACGATACCAATCACGGCATTGTCGAAATGGCTATCGACACCCTTCCTGAATTCGATCGATTCAATCAACAATCGACCATCATCCACGGAGATCTCATTCAACAGCTCATTGCCGCCCAAGTCATCTATCTTTCATTCTTTCCGAATGACCCAACCGTCAGAAACTAATCTGCCGGTTTTTCTTTCTCTTATTCGCCTGATATTCATGCTTTTTTACCCACAAACGCAAGATCTATTCATTCGAATCTATTTCGGTTGACAATATCTCATTTTTCCCGTATCCTTCCGCCATTATGAAAGACTTTCGAAACATTGCGATTATCGCCCACGTTGACCACGGAAAAACCACACTCGTGGATGCCATGCTCAAACAATCCGGAACGTTCAATGAGCGTGACGTTATTGAAGTTTGTGTCATGGACTCTAACGAGCTTGAAAAAGAACGTGGAATTACCATTTACGCAAAAAATACCGCCATTCAAATTGGCGATACAAA
>CAIKXH010000106.1 GCA_903831335.1 Candidatus Uhrbacteria bacterium
AACATTTATTTTGGCAGCACTTTTGGTAAAACCTATTTATGGTCTCGATTGGACAACGATTGTGAATATACCGCAAATTACAACCAATTGGGGATCATTTCTCATTGTGCTTATTGCTGGAATATTGGTGAAACAAATTCAGAAAAAGAAATAAGCGTTCTAAATAAAAAAAGAGCCAATGGCTCTTTTTTATTTTGCGGATTGTTTTTGATATGCATTCAAGACATTCAGGAGGAGCATCGCAACCGTCATGGGTCCTACGCCGCCCGGAACAGGGGAAAGTGCTCCGGCAATAGGTTCTACACTTTCTTTGTCAACGTCTCCGACAATTTTTCCATCTACTTTTGTAGTGCCAACGTCAATGAGAATGGCTCCTGGTTTGATCATGAAGGCGCGGATCGTATTTGGGACACCAAGGGCGACAATGAGAATATCTGAAGAAGATGTTTGTTCTAAGAATGTTTCATCTTCTGGGTGTGCCACATGTGAGACAATGTGTTGTTCACGGAGAAGAAGTTGAAGGGGCTCTGCGAAGAAATCGCTAGAGATGATCGTTGCTCGCAAATTTGTTCGATCACGATTTTCTAAGGCTTTGTCTATGAGCTTCAGGATTCCGAGCGCAACAGCAGGAGCGATTGTGGGTTTTCCTTGTCTAAGTGCCTCCAGGTTTAATGGGTGAAATCCATCAACATCTTTCTTTGGATCAATAGCTGAGATGACTTGATCGGCATTTTGTGTTGGAAGGGGGAGTTGAACAAGGATTCCGTGAATATCTTTTCTCTCGTTGAGTGTTTTGATTTGTTCTGTGAGCTCTAATTCTGAAACGGTTTCTTCATAAGAAAATTTCTCAAAATGAATTCCTACTTCTTCACAAGCTTTTTGCTTGAGGTTTACATACACATGAGATGCGGGATCATTTCCAACCAAAATAATCGCAAGACCAGGTTTGGTTGCAAGTGACACTACACGATCTTTCACTTTTTCTCTGATCGTTGTTGCGAGAGATTTGCCATCGAGGATTGTTGCCATAATGCCCATAGAATAGCGGAAAAGAAAAAAACCGTCGAGATGACGGTTATTGGTTGAAGAGTAATCCTTCTTTTTTGCACCAAGATTCTACTTCTGCAATACGTGATTCGTGAATGACAAGCGTGTCGTACACGATCGGAAATGAATAGGAGACAGGGGTCAGAAATACAGGAGAAAGTTTGTCCGATGATGCGTCGGGAATGATTGAGAAGAACTTGAATCCAAGTCGCTTCGTCATTCCAATGACGGGACAAATATCCCATGGATGCTGGATGCCAGGACGAAGAATCGTTGCACCAACCTCGCCTTTCCAGAGACGTGCCATAGAAAGACCGATGGAGCCACCTGTGATTTCGTGTGAGTGAAAGAGCTTGTGTGGTTGGATCTGAATGAGACGACGGGCTGCGTCAGAATGCAGTTCGACCGGATCACGTAAAAGCACGTGTTGATCTTTGAGTGTTCGTTCTGGATAGATCACCAGACGTTGTTCGTACTCATGTTGGTGAATATCCAGACGGTGTGTTTTGTCTGATTCTGGTCTGTAGTAATAAATCTCTCCGGTCATGACATCACCCACAGCAACCGCAATGACTTCGTGATCGCGCATGAGTGCGATCATCGTTGCGATTCCATGAGACTGTGCTCGTTTGTAGGCGCTTGTGCCATCGAGCGGATCTACAGAAAACCAGAAATTCTCCGTTGGGTGAGTACACTTGACGTGAAGTTCCGCTTCTTCACCAACAATTCCAAAGTGAGGGAAGCGTCCGCGCAAGAGACGTGTATACATTTCCTGAGCTTCGACGTCAGCATTTGTCACCCAATCCGGGCGGCCATCTTGTCTTGTGCCTTTCTGGGTGAGCTCGAAGGTGAAGCGCTTGTTTCGGATGAGCCGAATGGCGCGTTCTACTCCATCGCGCATGGTCGCACCAATGAGCGGTGCATTTATATCTCCGTAAGTTTTCGGCACGGTCTACCTCTGTTGTCGCGATATTCATTGCGACCAAGCAAGATACTTAATTTATGTCTTTTTGTCAATAAAAAACGCATGACGTGAGTCATGCGGGAAGGGGGACGATCGTTTGGGTCACGAGTTTGTGAAGGTACGTCTTCCACGGTTCGTCTGTGGGAACGAATTCAGAGAGAATCCATTCCATCATGACGCCATAGAATCGTTTGATTTCATCGTTTGTGACGTTCGGGTCTTTTGTCTGCATCAATTCGCACAGGTTTTTCATGAAGCTGTGCATGAGGGCAAAGAAGAGGTCTTGCCGAAGCTCGGTGCCAGACAAGATGTCATCATTGCTTTTGAATCCGTGCAGGTGCCTGAGTGAGACGCGCACATTGTCGTTTTGAACCATTTGGAAGAATGGTTCCAATGTATCCATGATGTGTGTGACGCGATCTGGTTGTAGGTGGATTCGCAGATATTGCCTCAAAGCTCCACGACGAATTTCCACAGCGTCTCCTTTAGCGCGATCTGTATCGCTGGTTGGGGGGAGATGTTTCTTGATTCACAATGAACGCAATGGCTGGATCTGTGGGTTTGACATCAAACACAATGTATCCGCCAGAAAGTAATCGTACGATTTGTTCAAGGGCCACAGCTTCTTTTTCAAACAACGATCCGGCGACCTCGCAGAATATCCAGCATCGGACCGTTTCCCAAAGTTGGTTCCAGAGATTGAACGGAAGTTCATGCAAAAGTCGCTCGCCAAATCCGATACGCAGATCAAAGTAAAGGTTTGCTCGGTTGGTATCACCAAGGACTTTACAAAGACGCATATCAAGTGATCTTCGAAGGCGCACGACGAAGTTTGTGTCTTGGAGGCACGTAATGAGTCTTTGGGGAATCATGGATTTCCCAATGTATTCAACACCCACACAAGGTCTTTTTGTCAGGAATTCAATCGTTGCATGAATATCTTGAGGAACAAGATCTGCGTGTCCGTAGAAAAAACGATTTTGTTCACACATGAGAAACAGTGGCTCAAGAATTATCATGATCTCTTGAACACGTTCTGCTGACACACGGCTCCGAAGTGCATCGCGCACGTTCGATCTTTTTACTTCCATGGAAGGTACTCCTCTTGCTGAGGTGTGATGTTTGTACCCCAAAATCGACGACTTGTCAATCGTCATAGGTATAAAACAAAATCTCAGACCAAACGGTCTGAGATTTTAAAAATTGTCTTACCCGAGATAGTTCAGGTCTGGATAGAGAGGAAAATGTTTCGCAAGTTCTTGAATTTCTGTTTTGATCTTTGCAAGTTCCTCTGTGTTGTCACGGTTTGTAATTGCTCGGTCAATCCATGAGGCAATTTGTTTCATTTCTGGTTCTTTCATGCCGCGCGTCGTAAGCGCCGGCGTACCAAGACGAATTCCAGATGGATCAAGTGGTGGGCGAGTGTCATCCGGGATCATATTTTTGTTTACCGTGATTCCGACAGCATCCAATGCCTTTTCTGCTTCTCCGCCTGTCACGCCTTTTGGGGTGACGTCGATCAGTAACAAATGATTGTCTGTTCCGCCAAACATGAGTTTGTAACCAGCTGAACTCAATTCTTGTTCAAGGACTTTTGCGTTCAAGCGAATCTGTTTTGCGTATGTTTTAAATTCAGGTTGAAGTGCTTCTAGAAATGAAACAGCTTTAGCCGCGATTACGTTTTCATGCGGACCACCCTGGAGTCCAGGGAATACAGCTTTGTCTACAGCCTTTGCATGAATCGCTTTGCACATGATCATTCCACCGCGTGGGCCCCTGAGTGTTTTGTGTGTGGTGGTTGTGACAAGATCGAACAAGGGAACGGGGTTATTCATTTCTCCACCCGCGATGAGTCCAGCAATGTGCGCGATGTCTGCCATGGTCAATGCGCCAACTTCATCTGCGATTGCTTTGATGCGAGCGTAGTCGATTTCTCTGGAATAGGCAGAGTATCCGACAAGAATAAGTTTTGGGTGATGCTCACGAGCCATACGCTCGATTTCTTCGTAATCAATGAGTCCTTCCGTTGTTGTTTTATAGCGAATGAAATTGTAAATTTTTGCAGAAAAAGTTACGGGGTGCCCGTGTGTCAGATGTCCACCGTGCGAGAGGTCCATTCCAAGAACTGTATCTCCGGGATTTAGAAGGGCAGAGTAGGCCGCAAGGTTGGCTGGTGCGCCAGAAAGAGGTTGGACGTTTACGTGCTCTGCGCCAAATAATTCCTTTGCTCGATCAATCGCAAGTTGTTCAATAACATCAATTTCCTGGCAGCCGCCATAATACCGTTTTCCAGGGACTCCTTCTGCGTATTTATTTGTGGCTACAGAACCCAATGCCTCTAAAACAGCTCTTGAAACAAAGTTTTCTGAAGGGATCATTTCTAATCCTTCTTCTTCTATATTCTCTTCATCATT
>CAIKXH010000107.1 GCA_903831335.1 Candidatus Uhrbacteria bacterium
ACACGCTCTCCTCTTGAGGATCTCGATTGGCTTCTTGAAGAAAAAGAACCTGTTCCTGTCGTGCTTGAGCTTTCTTCATGGCTTCTTGAAAGTATTCAGGATCTTGGTAAAGGACCAGATATCGCAATCCTTACAAATGCCTATAAAGATCACCTTGATCGTTATGCCTCGTTTGAGGATTATGTAAAAGCAAAGGAGATTATTTTTGAAGTGCAACGTCCTGATCAAATCGCTATGTTCAATGCGGATCAAGATATCATGAAGGAAATTTCAGAGCATGCACATTCAGAAAAGAAATATTGGTTTTCTCTTTCACCACTCGCAGATGGAAAAATCGGAGCGTATCGTGAGGGGGATGAGTTGAAGCGCAAGACGGTTGGCGAAGCTGTTACGTTTGCGAACGTAAAAGATATTGCCCTTCTCGGAGAGCACAATATTTACAATGCTTTGTGTGCATCGCTTGCGGCGAATTTTGCCGGAGTGACAGATGAAGATATTCGTGAAGCTCTTAAATCTTTTGCGGGGCTTCCAGGACGCCAGCAAGTTGTCGGAGAAGTAGAGGGGGTAATGTATGTGAATGATACAACAGCGACGAGTCCAGAAGGAACCATGGCAGCTCTCAGTCGATTCGGTAACGGTGGAAACATTATTCTTCTTGCGGGCGGTTCCACAAAAGGATTCACCTTTGAGCAATTAGGGAGCAGTGTACAGAAAGAATGTAAGTACGTTGTGTTGTTTGAAGGAACTGCTACGAATGATTTTGAAAAAGCGATTGGGGAAGTTCCACATGTAAGAGTTGATTCCATGGAAAAAGCGTTTGAGGCAGCGGCATCGGTTGCAACACTCGGAGATATCGTGTTGCTTTCCCCAGGAACCGCAAGCTTTGGGGTGTTCAAAAATGAATTTGATCGCGGAGCACAATTTGAAAAGCTTACAGGAGAACTTCTCAAGAAATCAGGAAAGGGAGAATTGGCACCAGAGGTTACGTAAAAGAAAAACTCAAGGGGAAACCCTTGAGTTTTATAATTCAGTATCGCTTTTAAATGGTTTCCATTCTCTGCTATCTATTTCATCACCACCAATGACGACAGATCCACGATCACTCGTCTTTTCTCCGGGGTCATCATAACGGTCTTTCTTCTCCTTATCTTTTTCCGGGTTATCGCCCGTATCAGGGTGGTCTTTTTCTTTGTCTGGATCAAAATCTGGTGGCGGCATGCGGTCTGGGGTAGGGACTATTGCTGGGATGTATGGTTGGTCCTTTTTTTGTTCTGGTGGAATCCAGAAATCTCCAAAGATAGGTTTTTCCATAAGATTATCCATTCAACAATTTAAGAGTTTTTGTTCCAACAGATCCGACCTGTTCAAGATTGTTTGCTTTTTGGAATGCTTTTACTGCTTTTACTGTCTGTGGACCATAATACCCGGTTACAGCTCCTTTTGAAAGAAAACCCAATCGAATCAGTTTTTCTTGGAGGAGTTTTACATCTGCATTTTTCGCTCCTTGTTTAAATTATATTGAAGTAGGTTTTAGTGACTGTTCTGAGTCTTTTGTAAACTTGAACACCCCAGAAGAGCTAGCTAAG
>CAIKXH010000108.1 GCA_903831335.1 Candidatus Uhrbacteria bacterium
ACCACAAACCTCTCTTGAGAAGACATTTTGAGCCCCCTCATCGCCAACGGAGTAAACTTTTACTTTGTCTCCAACTTCTGAATACTTGTCAGCAAACAATCCAATCGCTCCACGTTTTTTCGCCTCTTCTAAAGAGAGCATCTCGAATTGCACTGGGAGTTTGTGACCAATCGCCTCATTAACGAGATCTTCAACCTGTTTAAGCTGTTCATCTGATAATTTTTCTGGATATGGGAAATCAAAGCGCAAACGTTCAGGGGTGATATTACTTCCTTTTTGCACAACCGATTCCCCCAACACCTGGCGTAATGCACGATGCAATAAGTGTGTAGCCGTATGATACTTCACACTCATATCCGATTGATCTGCAAGTCCACCTTTAAATTTTTGCTCAGAACCAGCACGCGAAAGAGCTTGATGCTTTTCTTTTTCCACCTTAAACGTTTCCATATCAAGGGAAAACCCATTTTCTATCGCGAGTTCTTCTGTAAGCTCCACAGGAAAACCGTACGACTGAACAAGATCGAAAGCATCTATACCAGAGATCGTCTTATTCTCTGAATGTGCGAGAAGGTCTACAAATTTTTTCATGCCCTGTTTAAGTGTTTGCTGAAATTTTTTCTCTTCCTTTTCTAACTCAAACAGAATTTCCTGACGAGTAGATGAAAGTTTTGGGTAAGCGTCCGTATAAACATCAATAAATGATGATCCAATTTTTGCACACACGTTTTCTGTAATATCTAATTGGTGTGCAAAACGTACGGCTCGACGAATGAGTCTGCGCACGAAATACCCTTGATCCTTATTAGAAGGAAGAACACCATCTCCAATGAGAAACGTTGCTGCGCGCAAATGATCAAGGATCACACGAAAAGCATGTGTATGCGTCTGATATTGTTTTCCACTCATGAGCACCAACTCTTGTATCGCTTTTTCAAAAACATCTACCTTAAACATGTCTGGATCATTGTTTATCGCAAATGCGATACGCTCTAATCCCCCACCGAAGTCTACGTTTTTTTGTGGCAATTCTTTAAAACCATCTTCTGTCTTTATGTATTGCATAAAGACATTGTTTCCAATTTCTGCAAAACGACCACAATCACAATTCACATGACAGGGTTCATCTTTCCACTGAGACTGTTCATGCAAACCTCTTTCTATTCCAAAATCCCAAAACATTTCTGTATCAGGGCCACCAGGCTCTCCTACAGGCATTCGATCTGGTACACCAGCACGACTCCACCAGTTTTTCTTTTCATTATAGTAAAAAATTCTTCCACCTTGCATTCCCGCACTTTCTGCAAAATCAACATCGAGGGCTTCTATCCCAACAGAACGAAATTGTTCTTTCCAAAGATCTACAGACTCTGTATCTTTTGGAATAACGTCATTTCCTCTAAAAACAGTAATGTAAAGTTGCTTTGGGTTCAATCCAAGTTCTTTTGTTAAAAATTCAAACATCCAAGGGATTTGCTCGTGTTTAAAATAATCTCCCAAAGACCAGTTCCCAAGCATCTCAAAAAACGTTGTATGACGATTATCGCCGACTTCATCAATATCTTGTGAACGGAAGCACTTCTGAGAATCAGCAATTCTCACCCCTTGTGGATGCGGTTCTCCAAGTAAATACGAAATCATTGGTTGCATTCCAGATCCAGTAAACAAGGTGGTTGGGTCATTCTCCGGAACTAAAGATGCTGAAGGAAGAATGGCATGACCATGATCAGCAAAGAATTTAAGGTATTTTTCACGAATTTCAGAAATAGTCATAGTTATTCAATAATACAAAAAGGAGCCTGTCGCGTCTATACTAAACGGTTCCGGTTCCATCTGTCACGTTTATCACCTCTGTTGGTGCAACTTGTTTAAGCTGCTTACGTGTAAATGAGCTGAAAAAACTCATGAGTTCCTCTGACTTAAGAAGAGCGAGAATTCCAAGGTAAATAATCGCCCCAACAATCCCTGTCACGGATGTTTGAATAAGCACACGAAGGAACGTATCAAGCTCTATGTGCGAGCCCACAAATCCGCGTGCAAAATACATAGCCACTCCTGACAAAAGTGCTGCAGGAACAATCTTGAACAAACTATGTAAAATGACAGACTCATGAAGTGAGCCTATTTTTTGTCTCAATAAAATCCACAACAATCCCGCATTTACGGTTTCTGAAATACCAAAAGCCATAGCAAGGCCAATAACACCAAACGTTCTTGTGAACAAAAAAGCGGACGTGATTCCTAAAATAGCAGAAACGATTCCTGCTGCAAGAGGTGTAACTGTATCATTTAATGCAAAGAAAGCACGCGCTAATATGTACACGCAGGATTGCGGAATAAATGTGAGAGCAAAAAACGCGAGCGTATCAGCAGCTAAGATTGTTGCATTCCAGTCAAACGCTCCAGCCCCAACCACAATACGCACAATTTGTGCGCGCAACAATAAAAATGAAATCGTTGCGGGGATCATGAAAAAAAGAAGTTGGCGAATCGTTGTGGAAAAAACGGTTTGAAATTTATCTATTCTCTGTGCGGCAAAATGTTCTGCAAATGTTGGAAATGCCGCAATAGCATATGAAACACCAAAAACACCAACAGGGAAAAATTCTACGTTATAGGCAAACTGGAAAATGGTCACACTCCCAACAGCAAGCGTAGATGCCACGATTGTGAGAATTAAAAAGAGCAGTTGATTTATTCCAATTCCAATAACGCGCGGAATCATTGTACGTAATACCATTTGAGTATCTCTATATTGCAAATGAAAGACTCTTTGAACAGAGTATCCCGTTCCCATTAAACCAAATGCCTGGATA
>CAIKXH010000109.1 GCA_903831335.1 Candidatus Uhrbacteria bacterium
CAATTCCTTTATTTTTCTTGTGAATGTTTTTTCATTTGAAAGAATTGCATTCTTCACCAATTGTTGTGTAAGAGTAGATCCTCCAACACGCTGACCGATAAGGTTTAAAAATACAGCTCGTGTGAGTCCTTTAAGATCAAAACCGCTATGTGTACAAAATTTTCTGTCTTCTGCGGCTATGGTTGCTTGCACGGCATAAAGAGGGACCCCTTTTGGATCTAATTGAAGCTTTGTTGTATTCGGGTCACAAAATCCTGATTGAAATTGTTTAAGTGTGCGGTTTTGATTTCCAGCAATTTCATAAAGCAGGTGTTCTCCTGTCCTGTCAAAAATTTTTGTTGTTTGGGAAATCTTTCGTTCCGTTAGGCTTCCTGGACTTGGAAGATTTTGACTTGCAATCGCAAAAACAGCTAATACAAAGATCGATCCTAATACAATCAGGAAGAGAAGTATAAGCCAAATATTTTTACCAATGGCCGTTTGTCTGAAGTAGGACCAAATTTTTTTGATAAATGTTGCGGAACCACCAGATTTTTTCCAGCTGGATTTGTTGTAATAATGTTGAGACATATGTAGATCAAGGATACCTGATTTTACCAGTTTGGACAAAATATCCCCAAAACATCCACAGGTGCAAAATCGCTTTGTTGAGCGATAAAAAGCACATTAAATACCCTAAAAGGATTGACAAAAACCCGATTTTGTGATATTCTATTGTCACCCTGAAATCAGGGTATTTTGATCAAACCCTATTTGCCCTGCCCAACGCATCTTCTTTAGGAGGAAGGAAACGTCGGGTATGACAAATAAACGCTTAACAAAGGGATTGAATACAAACCGAAGTCAAATCAAAAACGTGATTGCCCAGCTTTGGGATAATGATTTTGGGTATTTTCACTCGATTGTTTTTTTCACATCGAATTTCTTTGTAAAATGGACAAACAAAATGGCATTTTTTCGTAAATATGCCCTTGATGTTTCCGCAGTCGCTTTCATTGGAATGATTGGTTCTTATGTCTTTTTTCCAGCAATGGCAAATGCAGACATGGTAAATAGCCAACAAGCAATGAATCACAAAACCGTAGCTCTCATGATTGGTGCTATGGAAAATGAAACAAAACCCTTCGGAGACCTTCCGGTTTCTGAAATTGCTCGTCCCCGTAAAACATTTACGGTTCCAATGACGGCATATACGTCAGACCCTGCACAAACTGATGATACGCCTTGTATCACAGCATCAGGAATGGACGTTTGTGAACGCAACCAAGAAGACGTTGTTGCAGCAAACTTTTTGCCACTTGGAACACGCGTGCGTATTCCTGAGTTATACGGTGACCGTATCTTTACGGTTCAAGACCGTATGAACGCTCGTTATGACAAACGTATGGATTTTTGGATGAAGGATATTAAAGAAGCAAGAAAATTCGGATTAAAATACGCAACCGTTGAGGTATTTTAAAACAAAAAACTCGAGCTCATGCTCGGGTTTTTTGTTTGGAGGCCACGATCGGGGTTGAACCGATGCATAGCGGTTTTGCAGACCGCCGCGTTAACCACTTCGCCACGTGGCCATGGACGCGAGGGAAATGTATCAAGTTTGAGGGTGAAGATCAAGTCCAGAGATGTTCTACCAAGTGAGCGTCATCTAGTTTTGTGAGGAGTTTTGGAATCAGGTGTATAATATGAGCACGCACATCAGGATGAAGTATATTTTCGAACTGATGTACTTCAGGTCCTGCGGCAATGATCAGGTCTTCAAATTCATTGTTTTCAAGTCTTGCATGAAGATTTTTTGCAAGCGTGTGAAAGAGGTGATCCTCATTTATAATAGATTCCTTTTCATTAAATGCGGAGGAATGCATTCCAGAAGATGAAATAGAAACAGCATGGTCTCCTGTGTCTGGGGTAGAATGATCTGTTTTGATTTCTTCAAGGAAATTGAGTTCATGATCATGCCCTAAGAAAAGTTTTGCATGAACGTGATCAGCAATCACAACAAGAGTCTTTTTAGAAAAGCCTGGATATTGTTCTGGAATAAACATAGAGTACAAATTATGAAATCACTCCATCAGTTTATCATATCTTCGATGCGCGAGCTCATTTTTGGGCTTGAAGATTCACTTGTGTCAACACTTGGAACTGTGACGGGAATAGCAATTGGATCACAGAGCACTTACATTGTTATTCTATCTGCATTTGTTTTGATTGCATCTGAAAGTACTTCCATGGCAGCGGGAAGCTATTTGTCCTCTATATCCGCAAATGAAGCAGAAGGAGGAACAGGGAAGAAAGGTCATCCAATAAGAGGCGCGGCCGTAATGGGTGTTTCTTATACCTTAGGAGGTTTTATTCCTGTACTACCCTATTTTTTTCTTCCTACACATCTCGCAATTTTGCCATCTGTCATCATGACAGTGGTAACGTTATTCATGGTGGGAATTTGGGCAGCAAAATACACAAAACAACCCCGTCTTAAAAGTGGTTTTACCATGGCCACCATTTCACTTTCCGCAG
>CAIKXH010000110.1 GCA_903831335.1 Candidatus Uhrbacteria bacterium
CCGATCTATGCAATGAACGGACTTCACACGGTGATAAAAACCGAACAAAGTTTTCGTTTGCAATTGTTTGCTACATTTTGTGTTGTTGTTTTCGGGATCGTGTTCCGTGTGAGTCGTGAAGAAATGATTGTCTTATTGTTGCTTATTGTTTCTGTGCTCACACTGGAGATTATCAATAGTGTTCTTGAGCGTGTCTTGGATGCGTTTAAGCCTCGTTTGCATCCAATCGTAAAAGAAGCCAAAGACATGATGGCTGCAGCAGTCCTGATTGTGTCTTTATTTGCTCTTGTGATTGGACTCTTGATTTTTTATCCATACATCCAATTGTTGTTTTAGGTAAAACTACGCTATAATTTTGGTATTCAAAAGAAGTAGTTAGTAGTTTGTAGTTAGTAGTTAGGCATGAAACGCGCTTTCTACCCTAACTACCAACTTCTAACTACAAACTACTACTCTCTTCCCCTTATGTCCGAAGAAATCTTCACAGGTCTCGATATTGGCTCATGCTCTGTGCGTGTTGCTGTTGGAAAACTTGTCCCATCCGTTGATGGCAAGGAACAAATCCATATCGTCGGGGCTGTAGAAGTTCCCTCATCTGGTATTAACAAAGGAACCGTCACCAATCTGGAAGATGCGGTTTCTTCTGTTTCACGAGCGCTTGAACAAGCAGAGCGTATTACAGGTTTGCCCTTGAACAAAGCATGGGTAGGGATTAGCGGAAGCCATATTCTCTCTCAAGAGTCTCGTGGGGTCATTGGTGTAGGGAGATCTGATGGCGAGATTCGAGAAGAAGATGTGGAGCGCTCTATTGAAGCAGCTCGCACTGTTGCGACTCCTACCAATTATGAAATCATCCACGTTATCCCAAAAAGTTTCATTGTAGATGGTCAAAGAGGGATAAAAGACCCGGTTGGGATGAATGGGATTCGTCTTGAGGTAGATGCATTGATTATTCAAGGTCTTGGATCTCAAATTAAAAATCTTACAAAGACGGTTTATCGTACGGGGCTTGATATTGAAGATTTGGTTTTCTCTATTCTCGCCACAGCAGAAGCGGTTATTTCTGAACGTCAAAAAGAGCTTGGGGTGTGCGTGGTGAACATTGGGGCATCAACCACAAGTCTTGTGGTGTTTGAGGAGGGCGATATTCTGCACACAGCGGTGTTGCCAATTGGTTCTGATCATATTACGTCAGATATCGCCATTGGTCTTAGAACATCCATTGATGTTGCAGAACAAATGAAGCTCCGCTATGCCACCTGTCTTCCTGATGAAGTCGGAAAGAAAGATGATATCAACCTTGCAGAACTTGGAGCACCAGAAGAAGAGTGGGTTGGACGAAGATTTGTTGCGGATATCACAGAGGCGCGCGTATCAGAAATCTTTGAACTTGTTGATCGAGAGCTTCAGAAAGTTGATCGTTCTGGAATGCTCCCTGCCGGAGTTGTTTTAACCGGTTCTGGGGCTAAGTTGGTCGGAATGTTGGAGGCGGCAAAAGCAACCCTCAGATTACCAATCTCTCTTGGAACACCAATTGGTGTCTCAAGTGTGATTGATAGAATCAATGATCCGGGAATGAGCACAGCTATTGGTTTGGTTCTTTGGGGAAAGCATATTCGCGGTGTTGGAAGCAATAAAGGGATCGGACAAATCATGCAAAAGTTTGGTGGATTAGAAAAAGTCGGAACCGGATTTATGAAAATGTTAAAACAGTTGAAGCCGTAGATGCGTGCACGTCCGTTAAAATAAAAATTCCCTGTTTCTCAGAAAATACAACCGATTGGTTGTATTTTTGTCTCATTTATCTATCCACAGCCGATCTCTTTTTTTCTTGACTTAGATTTCCACGATGCTACAGTGTCATTACGATTTTTTGTGCTCAAACAGGGAATGAGGGATACAGTGGGGATTTAGCTAAGTGGAAAAATGATGTAAAAATTCAAGGAATAGCTTTACCTGTAAAATCAA
>CAIKXH010000111.1 GCA_903831335.1 Candidatus Uhrbacteria bacterium
GCCGCACCTCCAATAACACTCACAGAAACAATATCCGCATTAGTCACGGTAACAATATTTCCAAAAAGATAATTGACAACATTTACATTCTTCCCTCTCACAAGCCCAAGGAGAACAACACCAACAGCAAGTCCACCAAACAAGAACAAAGAAACGATTGTCTCTGCAGGAAGTGTTTTTCGTTCGCGCATTTTTTCTATTCCGAGAACAGAAAGAATAGAGACAACAAGCGCGGTTGGAATGGTCGCAAGGTTTGTCACAAGTCCGATCGCAACACCGGCAAGTGATACGTGCGCAAGCGTGTCTGCAATAGAACTATATCGGCGCACCACAAAGAATAGACCGATTGTAGGCGCAACAAGTGCCACAACAAGGCCAATCGCAAATGCTCGACGCATGAATTCAAGAGTAAGGATTTCGAGCATACTAATGGTGATGATGTAATAGTTCTTTTCTGTCCTTGTGAAACAAATCGCGCAGTTCTTCTTTTCCAATGAGACACGCCTTTGACCCATGGCACACGAGTTGGTGCTTCAGACAAATCGCTGAACGCGCCTCTTGTGAGATTGTGTGAACATCATGCGATACGGATATGATTGTGAGTCCATCTTTATTCAGCTTGCGCAATAATGCATAAAACTCATCACGTGAGACAGGATCTAGGCCATCAACAGGTTCATCTAGTACCAAAATCTTTGGTTCCCCAACAAGAGCGCGCGCGAGCAAAACTTTTTGCCTTTCCCCACCAGACAATCTTCCGATAGGACGTTTTAAAAACTTCTCTATTCCCATCATTTCAACAGCCTTTGCAATAGCCTTTTCATCATTAGATTTCAGAAGCCCAAACAAACCAAGCCGTGCTGTTCTTCCAGATCTCACAACCTCTTCAACAGTTGCAGGAAATTGCGCATCTATATTTCCTCCGCGCTGAGCTACGTATCCTATTTGTTTTCTAACATGTGCGTCTGTTGGTGCACCGTCAAAAATCCGAATCGAGCCTTCTGTTGGACGCAGTAAACCCAAAAGCAGACGAATGAGTGTTGTTTTTCCACCACCGTTTGGACCAATCACACCAACATAATCCCCTTCATGAACATCAAACGAAAAATGGTGAATGATTTCTTCACCGTTTCTTGCGAATGTAAGATTCGTGGCTTGTATAACAGATTGTTTTCCGGCAGAACCGGAAGAAGACTTTTTTATTGACACAACATTCCTTTTTTAAGATTTGTGAGATTCTCTGTCATGACTGCAAGATAACTTTTCCCCGCTGCTTGCTCTTCTTCTGTAAGACCTTCTAGTGGATTAAACACGAGTGTCTGTGCACCGATTTCATCTGCGATCGTTTGTGCCAACTTTGGACTTACAAGCGTTTCAAAAAATATTGCCTGAATCTGTTTTTGTTTTGCGAATTTTGTGATTTCCGCCAATCTTCCCGCAGAAGGCTCTTGATCAGGTGACAATCCTGCAATCGGCATTGTTTCAAAACCATATTCCTTTGCGAGATACGCAAACACATCATGAGAAGAAACGACTGTTCTATTTTTACAGGATTCAAGTCCTGTTCTGTAGGCAACGTCCAGTTGTTTTAATTTTTCTAGGTATGTCTGTGCATTTCTTTGATATATCTCTGCGTGATCTGCATCTCTTATACTAAATGTTTGTTCAATCAATAAAACAATCTTTTGTGCCAAAACAGGATCTAACCAGTAGTGTGGATCAAATATTTCCGCAGAATCCGAAACAGAACCAGCAGACAAATGTA
>CAIKXH010000112.1 GCA_903831335.1 Candidatus Uhrbacteria bacterium
CTCAAAACACTAGAGGAACCACCAGCACACGCATTGTTTATCTTGGCAACAACAGAAATTCATAAAGTGCCTGCAACCATTTTGAGTCGTTGCCAAAGATTTGATTTTAAGAAAATTACAAAAGAAGCCATGATGACGCGTCTTGCGAAAATCGTGAAAGAAGAAAAGAGATCTGTTGATTCAGATGTTCTTGCGGCCATTGCAAAACACAGTGGTGGATCAGAACGTGATGCAGAAAGTATGCTTGGGCAAATCTTGTCGCTTGATGAAGGAAAGATTGGAATGGATATTGCATCACTTGTTTTACCCATGACCACAGAGGTTATTGTCAGCTCATTTGTAGAGGCACTCTCAAGCCGTGATGCAGCGTCTGCCGTAAGACAACTCAATGCAAATATTGAGCAAGGAGTGGATCTTACCCATTTTTTGGATGATGTGATTTCTACCATGCGAGATCAATTGCTCGTTGAGGTATTGAATCCAAACGCGTCTGATCGTGTTTCGTTTCTGAATCGTGCCATTGAACTTTTCCTCACGGCACGCAGATTCATCCGCACAGATGAAATTCCACAACTTCCCGCAGAGCTTGCGATCGTAGAGCTCTGCATAGGCTCGTTACCAACCGCGTTACCTCTCCCCTCATCGAGGGGAGAGCATGAGAGGGGTGCATCGGATTTTAAAGAGACGGGGGTTGGTTCTGGCCGCGGAGAGTCGACAAAAGTGACAGAGGTGACAAAGGTGGCAGAGGTTTTGGAAGCGAAAATAGAAACAGAGCCACAAGTTATTTTAAACCCAATTGTAGAAACACTTACAACTGTTCCTGTGATGGAAACCGTTGATGAATTTGTGTTGGAGCCTGTCGCAATCGAGCCGTTACCAACATCAGAAACCGTTTTTGGAGATGTTCCTGTTTATGGAATTGATGAAATCAGAAGAAAATGGCCAGAGGTGTTTGAACAGGTGCAAGCATGTAACGCATCGCTCCCGTTGTTTTTACAAGCATGTGAGGTGAATAGTGCAGGAGATGATCATGTTGAACTTGCGTTTGAATATGACTTGTATGTGCAGACGGTGAATAAAGAAAAAAACCGTCGACTTGTTGAAAGTATCTTAGAGCGTGTGCTTGGAAGATCTGTAAAAATTAGGGCTGTCCTCGCAAAGGCGAAGCAAAAAGATGACGTTGTGTCTTCGCTTGTAGATGCGTTTGGTGGAAGTGCGGTGTAGGAGGCGTTACCTCCCTCCTTTCCAAGGAGGGAGCATGAGGGAGGTCTTTTCTATTGTGTTCCTATGGGACTTGTATTTAATCACCTTGATCAAAAAGATCGAAGAAGAGAATTACGTCAAAGACAGACATTGGCGGAAAAACTTGTTTGGAATTCATTGAGAGCTGGTCAATTAGGAGTTTGTTTTCGTCGTCAATTTAGTGTTGAGAGGTATATTCTTGATTTTTATTGCCCTCGACGCAGATTTGCAGTAGAGATTGATGGAGCGTCACATCTTTCATTAAAAGCTCGTAAACATGATTTGGAACGTACAGAGTTTTTAAATTACCTTGGAATTTTTGTAATCCGTTTCACAAATATTCAGGTGTTTGAACATCTTGATTGGGTGATTGAACAAATAAAATATGAAGTTTATAAATACCCAGATATTTATCTGGGTACGGTACGTGAGACCTCACCCATGCCCTCTCCTTGGAAAGGAGCGGGGTAACTCCGTGCCCCTTCGAAGAAGGGGCGGAACCAAAGAAAAAGACTCACGATAAACGTGAGTCTTTTTCTTTGGTTCCCGGACAGGGATTCGAACCCCGATACTCAGGACC
>CAIKXH010000113.1 GCA_903831335.1 Candidatus Uhrbacteria bacterium
ATCTTGCGCAGTTATTGAATGTAAATGCGTTTGATCAACCGAGCGTGGAGGGGTATAAGGTGGAGACGAAGAAACGGCTCAAATAGCAAAAAATTATTTTAAGAGTTGAGTATACATCCTCAACTCTTTTTTTAATACAGAATGTAAACTAAAATTATCCTCAATAAATTTACGTGCATTTAATCTCAACCGAGATTGCAATACGTCATCCTGAAGCACAACACGAAGAGCTGTAGCGATAGACTCTGAATCTAAATCACATAAATATCCATTCTCCTCACTTTTAATAATTGTATTGATTCCAATAACATTTGTGGCAACCACAGGAAGACCACAACTCATCGCCTCCAATAAAACTTTCGGTGTCCCCTCATAAAAACTGGGCAAAACAAATAGGGACGCATTCAAATAATGCTCTTTCAATTGTTCAAATGGAATGTTTCCCAAAAATTCTACGCGAAGAATATTTTCTTTTACAACGGACATCAATTCATCTTTTAACGAACCAGATCCAACTATCTGTAATGTAGCGTCTGGAATTTTCTTTAAAGCTTCTAATAGAGCAAAAAGGTTTTTTTGAACTTCCAGACGCCCCACAAATAAGAGTACTGGCGCATGATCATTTTTTGAATCATTCGCAGGAGACAAAAAATCCGTATCAACATAGTTCGGAACAATCATCACGGTATCGTTTTTAAGCCACCGACGATCCTCTTCAGACGCAACCACAAACCGATCTGCAATCTTAATAGCAAACCACTCGAGGATTCTTGCAAGAAAGAGATATGCTCCTTTATTTGATCGAGCATAAAACTGACTCGCTGTGTACCCTGTTCGTATGATCAATCTGTTTCGATAAAGCAATTTTGCGATTATCGCAGACCATGAACCCAATAATTGATTGGTTTTTAACCAGGTACATGACCGTAACTCATTTGTATAAACAAACGGAACAATCAATGAGTAAAGAAAATTTGGGATAGCGTATTTTTTTGGAAGCACGATAATATTTTTTGGAAGCAGTGAACTTAATTCCAAATCATTCGTTTGATATGTCACAAAATAGATCGTATCAACAAAGTTCGACAACGATCGATAAAGAGCCAGCTCCCTATCGAGCATGCCAACAGATTGCCACGTATGCAATCCGTTTCCGAGCGTAAAAAACAACGCAAGTTTTTTCTTTTTCAATAATGGCACCAACTCATCAGACATAAGGTCTAATTATGCTTTACTAAACCTTTATACAATTCCTTATATTCCTGAATCGTGTGTGTTAAGGAAAACATTTTACCAACACGCTCAAGCGCGGCGTTTCCAAGACGAATTCTTAGAACAGAATCTTCCGCGAGTTTTTCTATCTTTTGTGCAAGATCCTCTTCATTATTTTCCTCGAATAAATATCCAGTCTTATTATCTTCAATCACATCTACAACTCCATCAACACAAGATCCAACAAGGGGTTTTCTTAGGGCGGAAGCCTCTAACAGAAAGAGTGGGAGGCCCTCCCATCGGGTTGATAGAATGGCCACATCTGAAGCATTCAGATAATCCAAGACAGACGACTGATAGCCAATAAAGGCTACTGTACCCTCAAGAGACAACGCGTGCACCTCTTGTTCTAGCTGTTCGC
>CAIKXH010000114.1 GCA_903831335.1 Candidatus Uhrbacteria bacterium
AAGATTGCTTCGTCGTCTGACTCCTCGCAATGACAAATACTGACACTACCCTATGTCCATTATCGTTCCCGCATTCCTTGTCCAATCCGAACAAGAATTTATTGAAAAGCTAAAACTTGTTGAACAGGACTGTTCGCTTATCCAAGTGGATGTTCTCGATGGTTCACTGTTTCCAAACACCTCTTGGTTTGATCCAATCGCGATCGGACAGATGTCCACATCTGTCGAAATAGAGCTTCATCTTATGGTGGAAAATCCAATCCCGATTATTGAGGCGTGGCAAAAGCATGTTCCAACATTCAAACGGGCGATCGTAAGTGCAGAAATGCACAGACCCGATGGTTCTGTCACAGCTTATGTGAAAGACATACTGCACCTTGATGTCGGAGTCGCCATTGATCCAGAAACTCCGCTCAAGGAAATAGAAGAAGTCCTTCATGAAATCGATCAGCTTACCGTTATGGGAGTTCATCCGGGAAAATCTGGTCAAGCATTCGAGGGTGAATATATTCTCGATAAAATTAAGCAAGCAAAACACCACAGACCAGAACTTGTGATAGAAATGGACGGCGGAGTCACGGAAGAACTTATTCCAAAACTGATAGAAGCTGGTATTGATCGCATTGTGTGCGGCTCCCTCATCTTTAAAAATGAGCAACCAACAAAAGAGTTACAACGATTAAACCAACTTGTTCAAAAAACCGCTTAACTTTTTTTATGAAAAAACCTCTCATAGCCCTTTTCAGCCTTCTGTTCACATTCGCCCTTGTGTCGACTGTGCAGGCAGCCACAACCCCACTTGCTTCTGTTAAGTCAGGGGATCTCATCCGCGGACAAAGTTTCACGGCTGTGTATTACTACGGAGCAGACGGATTTCGCTACGTTTTTCCAAGCGATAAAGTCTATTTCACTTGGTACAAAGATTTTTCAACCGTAAAATGGGTTTCCGATGATGATCTGACAAAAATTCAAATCGGAGGAAATGTTACCTACAGACCCGGAGTCAAAATGTTGAAAATCAATTCTGACCCAACCGTTTATGCTGTTTCGAAAAATAGCACATTGCGTCCAATTGGATCTGAAATGGTCGCGATCGATATTTATGGAAAACTTTGGAACAAAATGATCGATGATGTCCCAGATGCCTTTTTTGGAAATTACCAAATTGGATCAAAAATTGAGTTCCCTTCACAATATTCTATTGCTTCAGAGAAAGTTGAAGTGACAACGGTGAACGAAGATAAGTCCCTCTCTGCTCCAACTATTGTTCAGATCACAGATGCGGGTTATGACACCCCAACCATTCATGTTACTTCTGGCAAAGCTGTAAAATTTATAAACAGCGGGTCTCTTCCTCATTCTGTCACTGAATGGGATTCGATCTGGGGATCTGGAACACTTCAACCTGGTGAAACATACTCAAGATACTTTATCAAAAAAGGAACATGGATGTATTACTCAACATATGATGCAAAGACAAAGATGACCGGAGCGATTATTGTTGAATAACAAACATTCTTGGGGAAAACTTGAGGATAGGTATCTATACCTCAAACATCCACTGTGCTATACTTCATGCATTCTTAATTGAAACATCTCCTATGACAAAACGTCTTGTTTTGATCAGTGCTTCCATCATGCTCGCCATTTCGGCCGCATTTGCAATCATTGTCACAGCTCCATCCGCACAAGCAGCAACGTATACATCTCTTGCAAGCCTTAAATCTGGAGATCTTATTCGTGGCCAAAGTTTTACAGCTGTGTATTACTACGGAGCAGACGGATTCCGCTACGTATTTCCAAATGACAAAACATACTTTACTTGGTACAAAAATTTTGACACCGTAAAGTGGGTTTCTGATGCAGACCTTACAAAAATCCAAATTGGTGGAAACGTTACTTACAAACCTGGATCAAAGATGATCAAAATCAACTCTGACCAACGTGTATATGTGATTGCCAAAGGCGGACTCATTCGCGCTATCAAATCTGAGGCAATTGCAAAAACTCTTTACGGAACAAACTGGAACAAAATGATTGATGATGTACCAGATGGATTCTTCTCAAACTACAAAATTGGAGGAACCATTGATGATGCATCTATGTTCTCCCCTTCTGCAGAAAATTCAGAAGCTGTGGGAATCGATTTTGACAAGGCCCTCAAAGCAGCAACAGTCGTTACCATCACAGATTCTGGATACTCCCCAGCTGCAATCACTATCAAAGCTGGAACAGCTGTTCGTTTCTTGAACAGTGGAACAACAAAGCACACAGCAAGTGATGACGCAGGAGATTGGGGAACAGGAACACTGAACCCAGGAGAAACCTTCTCCAAATATTTCAAAACAACAAACTATTTCAATTTCCACGATACTTACGGAACAGCAAAAGGATCATTGACCATCAATTAAAGTTCCAAAAAGAAAATCCCAAATTCCAAAACGGAAATTGGGGTTTTTTAATACAATCTATTCCCCTTTTTCTTTTGGAATTTGGTACTTCAAATTTGGTGCTTTGTGTTACAATAAACCTACTATGTTGAAATTTTCTCTCGGCCCGAAAGTGCGACAACCTTTGCACTTGCACGATAAAAAATTAAAATCCCTTGAACAAAAAGCTCAAACCATCCGCGAAGATTTAATCGCCATGTTGGTAGAAGCAGGTTCAGGACACTCTGCTGGCCCACTTGGAATGGCCGATATTTTTACGGCTCTGTATTTCCATGTATTAGTCCATGATCCAAAACATCCCAATTGGAAAGACCGGGATCGTCTTATTTTGTCGAACGGCCATATTGCTCCAATCAGATACGCAACAATGGCAAATGCAGGATATTTCCCAAAAAAGAACATGATGTCGCTTCGCAAAATGGGTTCTCCCCTTCAGGGTCATCCAGAACACGCGTGGCTACCTGCCCTAGAAACAACCTCTGGCCCACTTGGCGAAGGTTCGTCACAAGCAGCTGGGATGGCGTATGCGGCGCTTATGGATAAATCTCCATGGCGCGTGTATTGCTGTATGGGAGATGGTGAACTTGATGAAGGACAATGCTGGGAAGCGTTTCAATTTGCAGGTGCGAACAGACTTTACAATCTCACCTACATCATAGACCGCAACAACATCCAAATTGATGGCACCACAGAAGAAATCATGCCTCTTGAACCACTCGCCGATAAACTCAAAGCGTTTGGATTGAATGTGATTGAGTGTGCCGGAAACAACATCCGTGATTTTGTGACAGCTGTTGAGCGTGCACATGCTACAAGTGACAAGTGCAGCGTCATTATCGCAAACACCATTCCAGGCTACGGAATCGACTTCATGGAATATGATTACCTTTGGCACGGGAAACCACCCGCAAAAGGAAAAGAAGC
>CAIKXH010000115.1 GCA_903831335.1 Candidatus Uhrbacteria bacterium
AACGATTTTTGATCCAGCCCCAGACTTTAAATTCAAAAACGATACAGGACACTACATTCTTTTACAGGCAGAAAATATTCCATCAAAAACTCTGTTGAAATTCACCTTCTGGGGAACATCGGATGGCAGAAAAGGATCCTATACCCCACCTATTGTTTCCAAGTGGTTTCCATATGGCGATAAAGTTGTTCAAACATCAACAGATCTAAAACCTGGAGAGGAAAAATGTCAGGAAGCTCATAAAGGAGCAAATGCTTCTTTTACCTACACCATCACAAAGGCTGATGGAACAAAAATAGATAGACTTTTTACCTCACATTATCGTCCCCTCCCAAGAATATGCTTGGTGGGAGTTGATCCAACACAGACTGTACCCGTGACGACTCCTGAAACAGTCGTGACACCATAAAGCACCAAAAATAAAATTCCAAATTAATTGGAGCTTGGAATTTTTTAATTTGGTGCTTTTCATTTATCCCCAGTATTCTCTTGCATGAAATTTCAAACGTCGTAAGATCGAAACAGGAAATAAAAAAATCGTACGCATGTGCGAACGATTTTTTCCGGAAAACTTCTCGTGACTAAGCTGCAGGCAAGAAATTTCACAAATGGAGAGATCGAGTCCGGAGACCTGATGCATCCATTTTTTGAAATCCCATGCTTGTCGTGCCTGCAGGTCAGTCGCGATAAGGTAGACGAAGGTTTAGGCCTAAGCGGAACAGAGAAATCAATGCTTCCATAGCGGAAGAAAGAAGTTTATCAGTGCTTTTGCCTGTTGTCAAGCATAAACACATTCATTTTGTAGCTCATTTCAGACATTTCTTTCACATTTAGCAAAAACCATAAGAAAATAAGCCAAAAATTGTCATTTTTAGGCGGATTTCCATCATAAAACGAGCCAATTCCGGCTCGTTTTTTTGGTCCTTTTATTTTATCACTTTATCGATCAATCCGTAAGAGAGAGCTTCTCCAGGATCAAGAAAGTAATCCCGTTCTGTGTCTTGCTCTACCTGCGCTTTCTTTTTTCCTGTGTGCTTCGCCAAAATCGTATTCAATTGATCTTTGATTTTTAAAATACGTTCTGCGTGGATTTTAATATCTGTTGCTTGCCCCGATACCCCACCCAACACTTGGTGAATCATAACTTCAGAGTTCGGAAGACAAAAACGTTTCCCTTTTGCCCCTGATGCAAGAAGCACAGCAGCCATAGATGCGGCCATTCCGACACAAATAGTCGAGACATCTGGTTTTACATACTGCATCGCGTCATAAATCGCGAGTCCTGATGTAACAGATCCGCCCGGTGAGTTGATATAGATTTTGATATCTTTTGTTTTGTCTTGGCTTTCAAGAAACAACAGCTGAGCAATCACAAGGTTTGCGACATTATCATCAATCTCTGTTCCAAGAAAGATAATTCTGTCTTTAAGCAAACGGGAGTAAATATCATACGCACGTTCTCCCATGTTCGTTTTTTCGATAACAGTCGGAATGAGATAGTTATCATCTACGCTTTGGAATTTTGAAGTGATTTTGTGGTTCATAGGATGGCGTTACGAATAACGAATTTAGCTACAAATCTACGAATGGAGAAATAGTAACATTCTTTACTTTTGTTGTCATTGCGAGCGAAGCGAAGCAATCTTTTCGTTCTGTGATGGCGAGATTGCTTCGTCGTCGAACTCCTCGCAATGACAGAAATATAACTTTATGTTGAAAAAAATTCATGAAACTTAAGTGCGTGGGCGATGGGTAGTGTTTTTTGTTCCTGTAGAACACACCATATTGCCTCACGCTCGACAAGACACGCACGCTCAAGGGTAAACCCCGCGGCTTTTGCATGTCCTCCCCCACCATAGACAGACGCAATTTTTGAGACATCTTGTGTACGTGATCGCGCAGAGACTTTTACTCCTCCCTCTTTTGTTTCTCGAAGGACAAATAGTGTATCTGTATCTGCAACAAGGTTGAGAAAATTTGAAAGCCCATCAATCTCATCATCTGTGACATGGTGTGTTTCAATATCTGCTCGTGTAAGCACGGTTGTCATCACACGAATCTCCGGATGATCCGTAAGCCGTTCAAGTGCAGCACCCCAGACATGAAGAGCGCTCACAGAACGATTTTGAAACATGGTTCGGATCACATCTTGCACACGTGCGCCGTGCAAAATAAGTTGTGAAGCTGTGCCAAGGGCGTTTTCATTTGTGGCAGAGTTTGAAAACATGTTTGTGTCAAAACAAAGCCCTGCAAGCAAACACGTGGAAACATGTTTTGTGATCACAGCATTATTCGCCATCAAAAAACGAAATACAACCTCCGCTGTTGCAGATGCGTCAACAAGCACCTGATTCACATTTCCGTATCTTGGATTTGTTTTGTGATGATCTATATTCACCACAATCGGATTCCCCTGCACACGTTCGACGAGCGACGCGACGAATGCCGCTTCAGAACAATCGAACACAACAATAAGATCAATCGTCTCATCATCAAAAATAGACACATCTGTTGTACACACATGTACATCCGGAAGAAAACAATATTGTTCAGGCACAGGTTCCGCCACATAAACTTTCGATGTTTTTCCGTGCTGGTGCAAAAAGTGATACATCGCCATCGCAGAACCGAGCGAATCTCCATCTAGACGAACATCAGAAACAAGCACAGGATTTTGTGCGCCAAGCAAAAGGTCGTGAATCCGTTTGTGGGTCAGTTGTTCCATAGGAATGTCATACACTAAACAATCCTTGGCAGATGGTCAACCGTGCTATAATTATTCCCGACTAATATCTCCCATTTCTGCGAGGTCTAGGGACCCCGCCCATATCGTATGTTTTTGTCGAAACTCGAAGTTCAGGGCTTTAAAACCTTTGCAAAAAAAACCTCTCTTTCCTTTCTCCCTCCTAGCGGTACCAGATACCCTCTCACTTCTATTGTTGGACCAAACGGATCTGGAAAATCTAACCTAGCGGACGCCATCCGATGGGTTTTGGGTGAGCAAAGTATGAAACTTCTCCGCGGAAAAAAATCCGAGGATGTGATTTTTTCTGGTTCTGAAGGACGCGGACGATCTGGATTTGCGGAAGTCTCGATCACACTGAACAACGAGGACAAAATGATGCCGATCGATTATACGGAAGTGACCATCACACGACGATTGTATCGCGACGGCAATTCTGAATATCTTTTGAATGAGGGCGCGGCACGACTTTCTGATATTCAACTTCTTCTTGCGCAAGCAAACGTTGGTCAACGTTCATACTCTGTTATCGGTCAGGGGATGATCGATCATATTTTGGTTTCTACCCCAGAAGAGCGCAAAAGTTTCTTTGATGATGCAACGGGTGTGAAACCTCTTCAACTCAAACGCCATGAGGCAATCCTCAAATTAAAACGTACTCTTGAAAATCTCACAGACGTTGAAATGTTGGTGCAAGAAATCGAACCAAGACTTCGATCATTAAAACGACAAGTTTCGAGACTCTCAGAAAGAGCAGAAGTGGAACATGAATTGCGCGGAATGGAGACATCTTACTTTGGAACACTTTGGTGGCAACTCGTCGATGAACTTTCCACGGTAAATAGTAGACTCGGCGGACTCGACGCAAAAATCAAAGAACGACGCGATGAACTTGAAGTCATAGAAAAAAGAACCCGTGCGGTTGAATCATCCGAAACCGGAGAAGATGCGGGGCTTGCTGCACTTCAAAAAGTTTATCGTGAAAAGCAAAAAGAACGGGACGCCTGCCGCCATGCACAATTTCAAATTGAAAAAGAAATTGAGCTCACAAAAGTCCGCGCCCAATCGAACTGGGCCCCACTCCCCCTCTCAAAAATCGTGGAAGAAATTGATGGACTTGATGTTCTTCTCCGAAATTTGAAAACACTCAAAGATCTGGATGCACTTGATCTTGCCATCGACAGCGTGCTCGAAAAAGTTCTTGGACTCAATAAGCGTTTGAAAAAACCAAACCCAGAAGACATCAAACCTGATCCTGTTCTCCTAGAAAAGAAAGCGGCTCTAAACCTCGATGAACAACGCATCAAAGCAGAACTCACAGAACAAGAAAAAGAAATCGATGCATACGCACAAAAAGAAAAACAGGTGCGTACAGAACTCATCGACATGCAACGAGAGTTACGTGAAAAACAAAATCAAATTCACACCCTTGAAAACGAACGCAACGGAATCAATATTGAAGCTGCACGTTTTGAAGAGCGACAAAAAAGTTTGATGCACGAAATGGACGAAGCTATGTCCGGCGGAGCCGGATCCGGCTCCGCCGGAAAGGACCGCATCCTTCTTATCCGCACAAAGCGTGAGGAATATCACGTGGATGCAAATGCGATTTATCCGGAAATTCAACGCCTGCGCTACAAACTGGAACTGATCGGAGGAATTGATCCTGAGATTGTGACAGAATATGAGGATACAAAAAAACGCTTTGAGTTTTTAGACACACAAGTGGAGGATCTCAAAAAAGCGATCCATGCAACAGAAAAAATTGTTCTAGAACTGGACGAAGACATCACAGCGCAATCCAAAAAAGTCTTTGTACAAATCAATAAAGAGTTTGAAAAGTATTTCAAGATTTTATTCGGTGGTGGAACGTGTTCTCTTATCAAGCTCACAAAAGAAGACCTCAAAGCAGATGAAGAAATTGAGGTCACACCAGAACGTGTGTTTGAAGACACGGGTGAAGGAGAGCGCGATAAAACAGACGCCATTAAAGAACGCATTGCAAAATATGATGACGGCGTTGTCGGAATCGATATTCAAGCAACACCTCCTGGAAAGAAATTAAAATCATTGAACCTCTTGTCTGGTGGAGAACGCGCACTCACATCGATTGCCCTTCTCTCAGCCATCATGGCAGTGAATCCAGCGCCATTCGTTGTACTCGATGAGGTCGACGCAGCGCTTGATGAATCAAACACTCTTCGGTTCGCATCAATCCTTGATGATCTTTCCATGAATTCACAATTCATTGTGGTTACACACAATCGTGCGACCATGGAAAAAGCAGACATCTTGTATGGAGTCACCATGGGTGATGATGGAATCAGTAATCTCTTAAGCGTAAAACTGGAAGACGTTGCAAATGGTGCAACTGCACGCAGATAAAAAATTCTCTCCCATTTTTGGGAGAGTTTTTTTAATAAAAAAAAGACCCTAGAAAGGATCGTGAGATGAGCGATGATTGTTGTGCGAGACTATAGACCTGCTCCTGAAACCTTCTTCATTGCATCAACCTGCTTGCAATCGATGCTTTTCTGCTCACCATTGCGATAGCGCAGGGAGCACGTCCGATCCGTCTTCTTCCCAACCTCGCACACCTCCGTGATGTCGGTGAGAAAGGAATTGTCCGGTGTGAAACAGCGCTCACCCGGGACAACAGGACGACTGTTGCAGGCAGTAAGAACGATCGCGAACAAAAGGTATTTCAACATGAATCCTCCCAAGAACGTTGGGCTATAACCGACTTTCGGTTATTACATTTGAACTGAAACAGGAATACCTGAGATCACAGAGCGATGTGCCCCCCCCCTACTCACGCATCTTTCTTTGCGCGATCCTTCTGTTCACGCATGATACGTCGTTGTTCTCTTTTGACCAGCGTGTCGAGTGATGCCCTGGATGTTGTCGTGAGAAAAACCCATCCGTTCTTTGCAACATGCCGACTGCTTTCGATCGGCAAATCGATGACGTCAGAATCTGCTTCCGAAAGACGGAACGAAATCACTCCGTCCTGAACCACACGTTCCGCCACGAATCCACTTACGCGCAGAAAATTCAGGATATTTTCCGGAACTCCGTTTGCAAGCGGCATGCTGAACGAAATGGCGCGACCAAGCACGATGGCAAGCCACGCATTCTTCAAAAGATCTTCGTTGCTCATCTGAATCTCCTTGCAAACAAACTCTTTGCTTCTGAGAAACCACGAACTTTTTCGTAGCCTCTGGAAAAGCGGCGAGATGTATCTCACCAAAGAAAAGAACAGAAACACATGGAATCATTTTCGCTTCAGAGAACGCTTTTCTTTCCACTCCATCCACTTCACGATCATGAATGGATAATTCGTCACAAGCAAAGCAATCACGATCCCCGAAAGAAGAACGATAGCAGCTTCCCACGTCATGTGCACTCCTTGAAGTCCGGAGAAAGGTTTTGTAGCTTTCATTCAAATGAACTTCCGCAGAACATCCCACCAATAGATTCAATGAGAGTCTCTGGAAAAGTGGCGAGGATAATCTCGCCGAGGGAAAGAACGGGCTTCTTTACTTGATTATGGCTTGCGAAAACGTGGCTGGAATGGCCTTGGTGGCCGATCGCGCCATTCATCGATTTCGGCAAGTGAAGAACTGCTTCCATTCGTGCCCAACGAGTCGAGAGATGGCTCGCGGGAACGAACGGGAAACTGGAACACGATCGCATCAGGCCGATCATCGATCTGTTCCGGATCAGACTCCGCCCGCTTCGCACTCAGTGCTGCCTCAGCGAGCTGCCGACGATCCTCTTCCATGAACACTTTCCTTTCCGCCACACGACGGAGAATGATGTAACCCGCAAGGACCAAAAGTCCTACAATGGCTGCAGCGAGAATCGCTGTGAAAACCGTTCCCATGACATTCAAGCCTCCTGTCTTTATAGCCTTTCTGTTTCACAGATTCCACAAACGACCTTCGTTCATGATCTCTGAAAAATGGACGAGAAGATCTCGTCGAGAAAAAAGTGTTTACAATTTGTACGCGGTGATGAAGACGATGGGAGTGTTCAACCAACGCTCTGCATCTTCAAGAAGAGTGAATGCTTTGTACCGACGAATAACGAGATCTCCGTTCAAGAAGATCTTTTCATCACCGTTCACATCCAGATTCACTCCGATCGTGTTCGGTGAGCAGACACTAACTTGAAAATCCCCTTTCCGCGTTGCACTGATCTTGCCAACGATTTCAACACACTCGTTGAGCAAAAACGGAAGCTCCTTCACGAAAATCTTGTCAGGAGATTCCCACACACCGATAAGTACAACGGGATAGTATTTCTCAGCGTCTGTGAGAAGACGACTGATACTTATTCCTGAATTTTGGAAGGACTCAATCAGATCCGTTCCGATGAGTAATTGTGTCATTCCGTCTTTCCAGTGTATCCGATATGACTTCAGAAGCATGGTTCTCCTTTTTTGTCGGTAGCGATCAGCTTGTTGGAAACGAACAGACATTCTCAGAACACGCGATCCGTGATTGATCACGTTTTCTGAAAAGGGCCCCGCACACATCTCTGAAGATGCGCCGAGGCAGTAGTGAACAAAGAATTCTACACAGAAAAGTCGAGTACGTCAACCATTGGGTGAGTAGTTAGAAGTTGGTAGTTCGTAGTTAGGGTAGGAAGCGTGTTCACGCCTAACTACTAACTTCTAACTACAAACTACTTCTTCCCTTTGGCGAATTCGAGAACCGAGACAAGGATCAAGGCGATGCAAATCGACTTGAGTGGTTCGTGATACACGTACACCACTACGTCACGTACCCATCCAAGCACCATCGCAAAGACGGGAATGAATTTTGCGAGGAGGAAGATCGGGATCAGGAAGAGCGCAAAGAGGAAGGACCAGCACAGAATCTTGTAACCGATTTCAAAGAGCGTGCTCATGTGTATATTCCTTTCGCTGGCAATATTTTTTGCAGCGATAAAAGAAGTGTGAAGCGTTCGCAGATCGCCCGATCGCCAATCGATCAGGATCTCTGGAAAAGTGGCGAATGAATTCGCCAAAGTGAAAAGGTGGTTGTGAAAGAACTAGGCCTGATAATCATCGAATGCCGCGTGGTCCTCACCCTCGTTGTTGTCGTCCTCTTCTTCGTGGTGATGGTCGTCGTTGTCGTCCTCATCGTCATATACAAAACATTTTTCGTCGACCTGAACGTTGTCCATCATCGACGCGCTCTGTTCTTCAGCGACGAATTCAGATTCAGACTCTGACTCCCCCACACTCAGCGCGTCGCACATGAGCAAATGAGGATCATCGATCTTTTCGGTGTCGCCCCACAATGAACTCAAGGCAACCAAACCAACAACGATCAAGGCGGTGACCCAATCAGGAATCACGAACGTTCGATCCTTCACAGTGATCAGTAGATCCACTCACCCTCCAAGCTGCGAACCAAATCGCGAGCCAATGAAACTTGTTTATATCTGCAGATCTCCCCACCAACCGTTTGGTGAGAGTCTCTGAAAAGGGCCCCGACGAATATTCTTGCGGAATATTGTCGAGGCGGGTTCAACACGATTCGGAGAATCCGAGGCGGGTCGAACAGTTGAGAAAGATCCATCACAACGCAAGTGCCGCCGCACATTTTGCTGGCAAACCGATTGCGTCCCCATCATAGGAGTCCACGATCTCGAGATCATATGCTGGAAGCACCTTAATCTCACTTGTAACATCCTTCCATATTCCACCCGTAATGAGATAGACCTTTGGAAGAGTGAGTTTCAAGTCAATTTTCTTTACCAAGGAGCCTTCGCAAACCGTCCAGATACTTGGGTAATCCGCGACGTTGAACGCGACCGTGTAACCAGAAGTGTTCTTGTCGAGATCCATTGCCACAAACGTCCTTGGACTGAATGTGCCACCCAACCACGATTCATCGAAAAAAGTTTTTGAACTAAATTCTGGATTCTTAGAAAATTTGTAATAGAGCGCTGACACGTATGGAGTGTATTCAGGAGCATCCCCGTACACAAGCACAAGCTTGTACGACGTCTTGTCCACACCCTCTACGGTCGGGCAAGTAGGAAGCCCCGGATGTATGCTCGCATCGTTGTCGTTGCAGTCGCCAAAGGCTGGATAGCCGTCGTGATCTGCATCCACAGTAAGAGGATCTTCTTTGACTACTGTCGTCTGTTCTTGAGAAAGAACAATGCCTGCGCCAGACACTTCCGACGTCTGGCTTGTTGCATCCGTTTGCGTCACCTGCTGAATCTCGAAATGCATATCCGAGGCTTCACAAGCGGCAAGCAAAAAAAGCGACGAGATAAACCAACGCGCATATTTCATTTTATGCACCCCTCTTCATCGGATCAACTTTCGCAGATCTCCCCACCAACCGTTTGGTGAGAGTCTCTGGAAAAGGCCCCGACGAATATTCTTGCGGAATATTGTCGAGGCGGGTTCAACACGATTCGGAAGTTCCGAAGTGGGTCGAACAGGTTGGGGAAAGAATGAACTAACCTTCTGGGAAGTAGAAGCCGAAGATCTGCTTGTGGCTGAGACCGTCGTAGGCGTCCGAACAGACTCCTGTGAACGGTCTGCTGCCCATCTTTGCTTCGTACGTGCACCGCTCACCGTCTTCCGACTGCGTGAACGTGATCTTGTTCCCTTCACCGCAGGTGAAGAGGAGCGATCGACGACCGAATTCGAGAGAGACGAAATCGTCGAACTGTTGAATGAACATTTGCTGGATCACCAAAGGGTGACTCAGTGCCGCAGCGCTGACAAGCTCGTGCAGGCAATGCGCCAGACGAAACTTGTCGTCGATCGCCTTGATCTGTACTTCTGTGAGCGCGTTCGGATTGTCCGGACCTTCGTAGTCCGCCATGATGTCGCGGGACTCCTCGGCATCCTTCGGCGGATTGCATCCCTGCTCTTCGCAGAGATCCACGTACTGGCCACACGCCGAGCAGCGCTCCTCGCCGTGATCATCGCGGTACGTCTTCGGAACATCCGAAACTTCGGTCGATCCACACGCACACCCAGCACAACCATTCGCGCATGCCATGATCTTTCTCCACGCCGACGCTTTACGCGCAGGCAAACACTGAATGAACTTTCGCAGATCACCACATCGACCAATTCGATGAGAGTCTCTGGAAAAGGCCCGGACAAACATTCGTGAAAATGTTGTCGAGGCAGATGAAGGAACGAAATGCTACACGCCCCGACGATCAGAGCCGCCACTCGAAGAGCCGTTCACGATCTCGAGAACGTAGTGCTCGAGGTTGTAGTCCTGATTGCTGCTCGCATCGCGACGCTTCTTGAATGCGATCCAGAGCGCTTCGCCGCAAGGAGTCTTGTCGCAGAACAGCTCGATCTGATCGAGATTGAGACGAAGACCCGCAATGATCCTTGGAAGGAACATCAAGCCAATGAGGCCTTCAGGCTTCCTTCCCAACTTCACCGCCACCCGCTGCACGCGCGCGTACTCTGTCATGATCTTTCTCCACGCCGACGCTTTACGCGCAGGCAAAATGTGAGCGAACGTATTACGCCGCACGTCGGCGAAACATCTCGAAACGAGTCCTTTGGTTCGACTTGGTCTGGAGCGGAGGAAACAGCACGTCGACCCAGGTGTTCGGACGATTCACCTGACCGCACTCCGCGATCAGCGTGATGCAGGCAGACACCCTGATGCCGTTTTGGATGGGTTCGAAGTTCGTGGGAACATCGACCTCCATACGGCGCGACGACGTGTGGTTTCTGAACACAAACGTGACGAACGACACATTCTCTTCGAACGTAACCGTCCACCGCTTGAGCTGCTCCCGCTTCACCCCCGCATGCGCGACGAGTGTTTCGAATGCAGCCTTCGCAGCCATCTCATGTTGACGAGCATTCATGTTGGTCTCCTGTTGAATTTTCCCCCTCCTTCACAAGGAGGGGGCAAGGGGGTGGTCGAACTTTCTCAGATCTCACAAGCGAGAGTCGCTTGCAGTCTCTGAAAAGGGCCCCGACGAATATCCTTGCGAATATTGTCGAGGCGGGTTCGACACGATTCGGGAATTCCGAAGCGGGTCGAACAGTTGAGGAAGAACTTCTAGAGCAGGCCGATCAGTCCGTGGAAGAAATCCTCGGGCGTGAGCGTCCTCGTCTCGCCGGCCGTGCAGCCGATGCGAATGGCGATGAACAATCGCGTCTTCGAATCATCGCCGACCAGCCCTTGCCGGATGGCCTCTTCGAACGTCAGCTCGCTGACCTGGTAGGGATCTCCCCACGCGTCACGAATGGCCTGAACGAATTCACGAGTCAATTCCATGTCTCTCTCCGTGCCGACGACGTTGTCGCAGGCAAATCTGTGTGGAACTCATGTGCCACAATCACCATTGATGTGGCATTGAAGTCCGACTAGTCGTTCGGAACAGGGATGTACATGTTGAGACCTTCCGGCGCTTCCGGAAGATCACGTGCTTCTTTGCGGTAGACACAGCCATCCTGGCAGAGTTCCGCATCCTCTACGTCCGACGAGTAATTGCACGCGCACATCCGAGACTCCCGACGAAGTTGAGCGCGGCGCTCTTCCACGCAGTCGGGGCACTGTGCGGTCGAGATGTGCTGGCCTTTGCAAGCCGCATCCGCCGCACTTCCTGGAACGACGTAATAGAGATGGTTGATGTCACCACTGATGCAGCTCACCATTCGACGAGTATCACTCATGATTGCTCCTGTGCCGACGACGTTGTCGCAAGCGTTATGAAGAAGTAGTTAGAAGTTGGTAGTTAGTAGTTAGGGCAGGAAGCGAGTTTACAAAACCCTAACTTCGAACTACGAACTACAAACTACTGACCTCAGGTCGAACTTTCTCAGATCTCACAA
>CAIKXH010000116.1 GCA_903831335.1 Candidatus Uhrbacteria bacterium
ATAAGTTCACGAGCAAGATCTTCTTTTTATCCATGACTTCACGGAAATCAAAACTATTCCGTTGCTGCCCGATGATATTTCTCATCATTTCGTTTTCCACAAATCGACCAACCTTGGAAATCAAATATCCAAGCATTTCAGATTTGTGAAAATCAGACGTTTTATCAACCTCATTCACCCAATAAGACATGACAACCGGATCTGTAATTTTTGAACGCCACTTATTTTGAAAATCCACATCAGAGAACATGCGTGGAATCTCAATGATTGAACCCGGCTGTTCAGGATCAGACATGAGCGTCAACATAGCATTACGCATGTGGTGCTCAAACATTGGACCAATCATCTCAGGGGGAAACAACTTGTAGAAAATCGCAATCATTTCTTGAACCGCAAAATCTTTCATGCTTTCATCTTTTACCTCAAGCATGTTCAAACACATTGGACGCTCCAAATCAGAGGGATCAAACACGATGACGTCATCAATGCGCTCTCGCGGAATGTTTTGCAAAATGCGCTCAATCAAATCTCCGTGAGGTTCCACAACCGCAACTCCATGGCCTGCCATAATGTCATTCAGCGCAAGTCGTGCAATGGTTTCAGATTTACCCGTACCAGACTTACCCATGATGTACATGTGGCGCGATCGATCAGGAGATTTCATCCAAACTTCTGTTTTCACACCGCGATACGTATTGTAACCAAGTTGAATATCTCCCTTATCTGGGCCATCAGGAACACCAGAAGGAACCGGACCTTTGCGAGCAATCAACCATTGAATGTTTGGGGTCTCTGTCCAGGCAAGTGGCAAATGCCACAAACTCGCAAGCTCTTCTGTATTCATGACGAGCTTATTGCGATGATCAAATGTGCGATAAATAAATTTTTGCACCACTTTCTTTTCTGATTTTGGAACAACCTTTACAAACGAATTTCCATATTCATAAATATTGTATTGTGCAAACGCACTCAGCATATTTTGCATGAGCACTTGTGTGGAAGATGGATTTGATGAGGCGGCAATCAACCGAATACAAACATCCATTCCGGCTTTGCTGGCCTTTTCTTCTAATCCTTTGACGACCTCTTCTTCTTGCGGTGATAATCGGTGTTCTTTTTCTTGTTCCTTTTTTTCTACAGGAGCCGAAATCCCGGACAGTGTGGCAAACTCACCCAACAACCCATCTTTCCCATTCTTTTTTCCACTCATTGCTTCATTCATTTTCATCCCTTGCTGCATTCGACTCGCAATCGCGATTCCACGATCACGCCAAGATCCGCGTGCAGACCGCACAATAAACTGAAAAGCAGCACCATCTTCTTCAGGCAATTTCGAAAAAACGTTTGTAAGTGAGTTCAACGGATCCTTATCAAGCTTACGATACGTCTTAATAGGAAAAGCACTCTCCCGCTTAAACGCCATGTAACTTCCCAAGATCGTTCCTTGCGGTTGAAAGATATTATAATCCTCCACTTCTTCTACGTGGGCGAATGGATATGCAGAACTGATTTGTTGTTCTGCAAATTCCCTATACTTTAATGGAGCGACAATGAAAAATTTAATCAATTTTTTATGGACAACAATTTCAAACGCAAATTCATCAGATCTTCCGTGAAGCCATGCATGAAAT
>CAIKXH010000117.1 GCA_903831335.1 Candidatus Uhrbacteria bacterium
TGGCTTTCTTGATGGTGGCTCATCTTCCATTTCTTCCATGGCCTTTTTCATCATTTCTTTTCCGGCGAAGCCGGATCCGGCTCCGCCGGATTTCTTCAATACATACTCAACCGCCTTCACAGCCGTATTTGCACCAAGTCCAAGCAAGCTTGAAGCGTGATCAAATTTTTCTCTGATGCCTGTGAGAGCGACTTCCATTTTATGCATTTTATCGCGTACGTCCGACACAGTGTCATTCACATTTTTCAAAACCGTTGCAAGCTGCCAAAAGAACCAGAATACAGCGGCTGTGAACCAGAGTGCACAGAATGAAAGAACCATGTAAAGAATCTCGAGTGGTGTGAAAGACATAGGAGAAAGTAGTAAAGAAGTAAAGTAGTAAAGTAGTTTCAGAAAAAACAATTTCTTTTGCTTTTCTTCTTTTCTACTCTTCTACTTTTCTACTACCTCATCATAGCACCAAATTCTGTTTCAAGCATCTTTCGCAATTCCGCCATCCATTCATCCACCTCTTTTGATTCCAGCGTTCGATCATCGGCACGAAATTCTACACGCACTCCCAATGATTTCTTTCCTGGATCAATTCCTTTTCCGCGATACGTGTCGAACAAGGTCACAGAAACAACATGTGGATTTATTTTTTCGATTGCTTGCTCGATTCTTACGTATTCCGTTCTGTCTGCAAGAACAAACGCAAGGTCACGCTCAACAGACGGAAACAATGGAAGTGTTGTGAATGTTTTCTTTGTGGAGAAATGATTGAGCAATGTTTCAAAATCAAGTTCAACAAGAACAGCTGTGACATCGAGTCCAAATGCAAATTCAACAGATCGACTGACTTGGCCGATTGTTCCGATCGGTTTGCCGTCGATGAGTACACGAGCGGAGCGCCCAGCATGGAAACGTGAGCCGTCGACGAGACGGTCCAGTTCGAGACCCCTCCCTGCCTCCCCTTGTGAAGGGGAGGTGAACACGCCGGTCTCTTCGAGAAAACGCGTCATGATTCCTTTTGCACGCAAAAATAATGTTTCTGAATCGGACTTTCCATAAACAGCCATAACAAGATTCAGAGGCTGCACTGGCAGAGAACTCTCCCACCCCTCTCCTGCTCCCCCCTCGGGCAGGGGGGAGGGAACGTAAATAGGTGCGATCTCAAACAAATCTGCTTGTGGGAACAATGCTTGGTTTTCTACAATGGTTTGCATCATGGTTGGCACAAGCGATGGACGCATGTACGCCTGATCAACACTCAATGGATTTTTCAAATGAATTGCTTCATCTGTTTTGAATCCATAATTTGCAAGCTGTTTCTCAGAAAGAAAACTGTAACTATACGTTTCTGTAAGCCCAGATCCTTTCAATAATTCTTTTGCACGCGCTTGCCACACTAGCGCACGATTTGGTTCAACAAGTGGTGGTGCTCCCTCTGGCAATACAGATGGAAAACGATCATATCCGTAAACACGAGCGATCTCTTCTACAAAATCAACAGATGCCTCAATATCATGATCACGCCAATATGGAACGGTGATGGTAAACGTGTCTTTGTGCTTTTTTGATTCAAATCCTAATCGATGAAGTGTTTCGAGCATTTGATCTGGTTCCATTTCAATTCCCATAAGTGCGTTTGCCATCACAGGATCAAACGGAAACACACGAGGTTCATATGTTTGTGCTTCGACAACCATTACAGAAGAAACCGCTTGCGGTAAGGCAATTTCAGAAACAAGTTCTATCGCACGCGCAAGAGCAGCATCTGTGCTTTGTGAAGAAAGGCCTTTTTCAAAAAGTAATTGTGAATCCGAATACAAGTTCAGTGCGCGCGCTGTGCGACGAACAGAAACAGGATCAAATGTTGCAGATTCGATAATAATGTTTTTTGTGGACAATGTTGCGCTCGTTTCTTCCCCGCCCATAACTCCGGCAATCGCGACAGGCTTTGACGCATCCGCAATCACAAGCATTTCGGTCGACAATTTATATTCTTTTCCATCAAGCGCTTTCATCGTCTCCCCCTCAGCTGCACGACGAACAATAATTTTTCCACCATCGAGTTTGTCTGCATCAAACACATGAAGCGGATGACCGTATTCATGCAAAACGTAATTCGTAATATCGACAACATTGTTGATCGGCTTGAGTCCAGCAAGAATCAATTTCTTTTGTACCCACCATGGTGAAGGACCAACGGTAATTCCCTCAAGACGCACAGCAGAATACTTCGGACACAATTCTTTTTCTTCAACGTTCACATGAGGTGCCTCAACCATTCCTTTCCAGCTTTTCAAGCTCTTCAATTCTCGGAGCGCACTTCCGACAACAGCCGCACCCTCTCTCGCTTGTCCAACAACAGACATACAGTCTGGCCTGTTCGACGTCACCTCAATATCCATCACAACATCTTCAAGATCAAGTGCAATCGACAAAGCGGTTCCGGCTGGTGCATCTGTTAATTCTGTTACGTCCCAGATTTCTTTTTCTCCATGTGGAAGTGTTTCAAATCCAACCTCATCAACCCCACAAATCATTCCAAAACTTTTTACGCCACGAAGTGTGGATTCGGTAATTTCAACAAGATCCCCTTCTCCGTGCCAGCGTACTTTTGCGCCAGGGAGTGCGGCAACCACTTTATGACCTTCAAATAAATTCGAACCACCACAAACGATTTCGACAACCGTCCCACCAATATCAACTTCCGTTATCCGAAGTTTATCTGCGTTTGGATGTGGCTTCACGGTTTTAATTTCACCAACCACAATATGCGCGAGAGACTTCGCGTAATCATGCATGTGCTCCACAGAGTTTCCGGAGTTCGTCGTCTTTTGTGCGAACTCTTCCGGAGTGAGATCTGTGTCTAGGTATTCTTTAAGCCAATTGTAAGAGATGAGGATGTTCATAAGTTTCTATGTCATCCTGAGCGCAGCGAAGGATCTCGCGTTACCAATCAAGCGAAAGATCGTTCCATTCAGGATTTAATGTTGCAATAAGTGTTTCTTTCTTTTTTCGAAGCCAACCTTTTAATTCTTTCTCTCGTTCTATCGCTGAACGCACGTCACTTGTTTGTTCGTAATAAATCAGATGACAGCAATTATATTTTTTGGTAAATCCTTCAATCAACTTTTCTTTATGTTCTAATATTCTCCTTGGAAGATTTCCCGTGACTCCAATATACAAAACCGTGTGTCGAGGATTCGTCATAATATAGACGCAGTATCGTTCAACAGACATAGAAGACGCGAGATCCTTCGCTGCGCTCAGGATGACATGAAGAACTAAAACTGCCTCACAAATCTCAAATCATTCTTATACAACACGCGAATATCATCAATATTCATTCCTTCTTTCATCATCATGGTGCGCTCTACGCCCCAACCGAAAGCAAAACCGGAAAATTCTTCTGGATCAAGTCCGCCGGCTTTAAGCACGTTTGGATGAACCATTCCAGCACCTCCAATTTCAAGCCATCCGCCTTTACACAATCGACAATTGAGCGATGCATCTCCGTTACACATTCCACAACTGATATCCACTTCAAAACTTGGTTCTGTGAAACGGAAATGGTGTGGGCGCAAGCGAATTTCACGCGTTGGTCCGAAATAGGTTTTCGCAAAATAATCAATGGTTCCTTTCAAATTTGAAATCGTCATTCCGCGATCAATCACCAATCCTTCAAACTGATGAAACATAGGCAAGTGCCTGATGTCTGCTTGTCTGCGGTATGTGCGATTGATATTGATCACACGAATAGGTGGTTTTTGTGATTCCATAACATGCACCTGCGCGTTTGATGTGTGTGGAGTCAAAACGATTTTCCCTTTTTCTCCTTCTGGAGCGTCCACAAAAAATGTCTCCCAATCATCACGTGCTGGGTGATCCCCCGGCATGTTCAATGATTCAAACACATAATAATCCCAATCGATTTCAGGAGCGCGAACAGACGTAAATCCAATTTTTTTAAATGTTTCTTCAATTTCTGCAATCGCTTGCGTAATAGGATGTACATGCCCTGCATCTGAAAAATTTCCTGGAGCTGTGACATCGATCCATTCATCTTCTGCACGACGCAATTCTTCTTGTTGAAAAATCGATTGCTCTTTTTCTCCAAACGCGTGTTCAATCGAACCTTTAAGTTCATTCGCAAATTGTCCGATGACTTTTCTCTCATCATCGGCAAGTGTCATCATTTCTTTCATGAGCTCATTCAACTTTCCTTTACGACCAAGAACATCTGTTTTGAGCACCTCAAGATTTTCTCGATCTGTAATTTTATCGAGCAATGCAAGCGCCTCATCTTTCAATTGTTGAATTTTTGATTTCATATAATTCTGTCATTGCGAGGAGTTCGACGACGAAGCAATCTTGCTGAAACGTAGCGTCTCAAAAAGATTGCTTCGTCGTCGATGACTCCTCCTCGCAATGACAACAAATTTTCTTAAAAAAACTTCATCACATCTTTTACGGTTACAAAGACGATCACAATCATGAGAAACAAAAACCCTAAATTATTCATGGCGTTCTCAAGACGTTCATCTGCAGCTTTTCCACGAAGTTTTTCTATGATCAAGAAAAAGATACGTCCGCCATCAAGGGCAGGAAACGGTAAAATATTAATCACTCCAAGGTTAATAGACAACAACGCGGCAAATTGGAGCAGATAAACAAATCCCATCGCCGCAACCTCACCTGTCATGACAGCAATTCCTACAGGACCTGCTAAGGATGCGGACATATTACCTCCCCCAAACAAACTTCCGATCAATTTCCCAAACGAATCCAAAATCGCCCATGTCATTTGCCCTGTTGCTGCCACTCCATGCACAACCGCAAGATACCAAGGATATGAAACGCGAGCGGTCTGAACAAATCCAACTCCAATTCCGACCATGTCTGTTCCCTTTAGTGGTTCTGCAACAAGACGAACGATTTCAACCGAAGTATCTTTTTTATCAAGTTTCAAGGAGACTCCAGTTTCTGTATGTGCAATCAAATAGGCACGAGCTTGCTCTGCTGTTTCTGGGACATATCCATCAAGAGAAACAATTGCGTCCCCACCGACAATTCCTGCCTTTGCGGCCGGTGAATCAGAGACGACTTCCATGATGGATAACTTACTGTCTGTCACGCGAGCAGAAGAAGGAAGTGGACCATCAATCGTGCTTGGAAGTCCAACCATAAATCCGACGGAATATAAAACAATCGCAAGCAGAAAATTCATGCTCACTCCGGCGACCAAAACCAAAAATCTCTGCCAAGGTTTTTTTGAAGCAAAACTATCATGGTCATGTTTTTCATTTCCGTTCTCCCCTTTGATTCGGACAAATCCACCAATCGGGATCCAGTTAAGAGAGTACAATGTGTCTCCACGACGAAATCCGATGGCACGCGGAGGAAATCCAAAACCAAATTCCTCTACTTTCATTCCACATGCACGAGCCATCAAAAAATGACCAAGCTCATGGACAAAAACGAGAACAGAGAGAAGGGCAAGAAATAGCAATGTTGTTACGATCATAGTGCGCAAATCATATCGTTTTTCGGGAGGATCGGCAAGGAAAGAAAACATGTTTCCTGAAGCTATGGTAAAATACACAAATGTTCACTAACCCATCACCTATGAAACGATCCTACCTCGTTTTGGCGCTCTTTGCGCTCGGACTCGCTACCCTCTTGCATCCAGCCATTGTGCGAGCAGAAACAACCACAACACCCGCACCTCTTGTAGAAACAACAACAGAACCTACCTATGACGGCATCGATATCGAGAAACTCAAGGCCACACCAACCTCTTTTGGTTTTCTGTGGCGCACCGTCAAAGAAACGGTTTTGTTGACACTTGCGTTTGATCCAAACAAAAAAGCAGAGCTTGCCATGAAGTTTTCTGAAGAAAACATGCAGATCGCAGAAAAAATTCTCGCAGAAAGCACAGATGAAAAATTGAAAGCACAAGCGGAAAAAAGTTTGCAACGCGCAAAGACACTCGTAGATAAAATGAATGAGCAACAAGAAAAAGCTCTGAAAAAACCAACCAAAGAAACAGAGCGCCTCTTGAAAAACAGCACGATCCTTCTTGAACGACAATCGAATCTTTATGATCGCCTTGAACAAAGCGCTGATCCTAAACTTGTAGAACGCGTCAATCAATTGCGAAAAGAAGTTTCTGACTCAAGCAAACGTCTAGAAA